>JAEUPC010000193.1 GCA_016789865.1 Rubrivivax sp. | reverse complement strand
TCCATCAGCACTTCCTTGGCCATCAGCATCGCCTTCTCGGCCGTGCCGCCGACGCCGATGCCCAGCATGCCCGGCGGGCACCAGCCCGCACCCATCGTCGGTACCGTCTTGAGCACCCAGTCGACGAGGTTGTCGCTTGGGTTCATCATGATGAACTTGCTCTTGTTCTCGCTGCCGCCGCCCTTGGCCGCGACGGTGACGGAGAGCTTGTTGCCGGGCACGAGCCGGGTGTGGATGACGGCCGGCGTGTTGTCCTTCGTGTTCTTGCGCTCGAAGATCGGATCGGCCAGCACGCTGGCGCGCAGCACGTTGTCCTTGTCGAGGTAGCCGCGGCGCACGCCCTCGTTGACGGCATCCTCGATGCCGCCGCTGAAGCCGGCGAAGCGCACGTCCATGCCCACCTCGAGGAAGACGTTGACGATGCCGGTGTCCTGGCACAGCGGCCGGTGGCCTTCGGCGCACATGCGGCTGTTGGTGAGGATCTGCGCGATGGCGTCCTTGGCCGCCGCGCTTTGCTCGCGCTCGTAGGCGCGCGCCAGGTGCGTGATGTAGTCGGCCGGGTGGTAGTAGCTGATGAACTGCAGCGCGGCGGCGACGCTTTCGACGAGGTGCGAGGCCTGGATGGTGCAGGGGGCGGTGGGGGTGATCGTCGTAGTGCTCATGGTGGGGCTGTGCCAGGCGGGTCTAGGGCTTCGGCGGGGGCGCCGCCGGCGCGGAGGGCGATGCACCGGGCGGGGGCGGCGGCCGGTCGCTGGTGCCGAGTTTCAGTGCGGCCTTCACCAGCAGGTGGGCCGAGACGGGCGCGGTGATGAACAGGAACAGGGTGATCAGGAACTCGTGCAGGCTGGGCGTACCGCGCTGGAAGCTGAACCATAACGCGGAGGCGATCAGCACGCAGCCCACCCCGAGCGTGGTGGCCTTGGTCGGGCCGTGCAGGCGCTTCAGGAAGTCCGACAGCCTGGCCAGGCCCCATGAGCCCACCAGCGCGAACGCGGTGCCTACCAGCAACAGCAGGGCCAGCAGCACATCGAGCCACAACGGCAGCGCCGGCAGCGTGGTGAGCCCGCCCGCGCTCATTGCGCGATGTCCCCGCGCAGCACGAACTTGGACAGCACCACCGTGCCGACGAAGCCCAGCAGCGCGATCAGCAGCGCGACTTCGAAGTACTGGTCGCTGGAAAGGCGAATGCCCAGCAGCACCAGCAGCGCCAGCGTGTTGATGTACAGCGTGTCCAGCGCCAGGATGCGGTCGGCCACGCCCGGCCCGCGGATGAGCCGCCAGGCGTTGAGCAGCAGCGCCAGCGTGAAGCCGCCGATGGCCAGCGGCAGCACGGCGCCCAGCCAGCCCGGGGCCAGCCCGCCGGAACCCGCCAGTTCGTTCATGAGCCGAAGATCTCCATCAGCGGTGCCTCGTAGCGGGCCTTGATGGTGGCGACAAGTGCCGCTTCGTCGTCGACATTGAAGGCGTGGATCAGGAGGTGCCGGCGATCGGGCGAGACATCGGCGCTGAGTGTGCCGGGTGTCATGGTGATGATGCCGGCCAGCACCACGATGCCATGCGCATCGGAAATGGACAAGGGCAGCCACACGAAGGCCGGGCGGATGCGCTGCTCGGGCCCGAGGATCAGGCGCGCGACCTCGACATTGGAAGTGACGATGTCCTTGAGGACCGTCAGGCCGAGCCGGGCGATGACGCCCGGCCGCCCGATGCGCGGCCGTTCGCTGCGCAGCCGATCGGCCCACCACGGAATGGCCCACGCCAGCGCCAGGCCCGCCAGCAGTTGGCCCAGGGACCACGACTGGTTCAAGAGCGGCCAGGTCACGAAGAGCAGGGCCGAGACCAGCGGCGAGGGCCACCACGGCCAGCGGGTGGGGCCGGTGGTCGGGCCGGTGGTCGGGCCGGTGGTCGGGCTGGCGTTCATGGCTTGCCTCCCGGTGCGGCCGGCTGGTCGCCTGCACGTTCACGATGGCGTCCGCGTTCGCCTTCGCCTTCGCGTTCACGTTCGCGCTTCTCACGCCGCACGTCCCAGGCCGGCGGCGCCGGCCGCGCCGACAGCACGGCCTGCCGATAGAGCTGCGGCGTGAACAGCTGCGCCGCGGTGCCGGCCGCGTATCGCGTCAGCGGCCCGGCGAACAACGCCGCGGCCACCAGCAGGGCCACCAGCAGCGCCAGCGCCAGCCGGTGCGCGGCGCAAGAGGGCAGGCAGTCTTCGGGGCCGATGGCCGCCGGCGCGGCCTGCGCCCTGCAGCCTGCGGGTGGCATGGCCGCCGTCGCGCCCGCCGTCGTATCGGCCGTTGCGCCGGCCGTTGCACCCGCTGCTTCAGGCCGCCAGAACAGCGTGCTGCCGTTCAGCGACAGCGCCACCATGATGAGCAGCGCACTGGCCAGAACCACGGCCACCACCGCGCCGCCCCAGGCCGTGAGCCCCACCGCTTGCAGCAGCAGGGCCTTGCCGATGAAGCCGGCCATCGGCGGCAACCCGGCCGCCGCCACGGCCAGCACGAAGAACAGCGCGCCCAGCGGCAGGCGCGCCGCGCCCAGGGCGGCCGGCACGAGGGCGTCGTCGCCGGCATCGCCACGCCGGCCCTGCTGCGCCTGGCGGGCCTGCCGCAGGCGGTCGGCCAACAGGAACAGCGCTGCGGTTGCGAAGGTGGTGTTCACCAGGTAGACCAGGCCCGCGGCCACCGTGTCGGGCCGCGCGATTGCCACCGCGAGGATGAGCGTGCCGGCCGAGGCCACCACCAGGTTCCCCACCACGATGCGCAGGTGGCGCGCGGCCAGCGCGCCCACGGCGCCGAGGGCGAGCGTGGCCAGCGCCAGCGCTTCCAGCCAGGGCGAAGCCACCATCACTGTGGCGCCCGCGCCAACCCCACCGGCACCAGCGGCGGTGCCGAACACCAGCGTGGTGACGCGCAGGATGGAGTACACGCCGACCTTGGTCATGATGGCGAACAGCGCCGCCACCGGTGCGCTGGCCGCACCGTAGGTGGCCGGCAGCCAGAAGAACAGGGGCAGCATCGCCGCCTTGACGCCGAACACCACCAGCAGCATCAAGGCGGCGCTTTGCACCAGCAGCGTGCGGTCGGGCGGCAGCCTGGGGAGGCGCTCGGCCAGGTCGGCCATGTTCAGCGTGCCGGTCAACGCATACAGCAGGCTCACGGCAATCAGGAACAGCGCCGAGCCGGCGAGGTTGAAGGTCACGTAGTGCACCGAGGCCTTCAGTCGCGCCGTGCCCGCGCCGTGCAGCAGCAGGCCGTAGGAGGCGATCAGCAGCACCTCGAAGAACACGAACAGGTTGAACAGGTCACCGGTGAGGAACGCGCCGTTCAGCCCCATCAGCTGGAACTGCATCAGGCTGTGGAAATGCGGGCCGCGCTTGGCGTCGCCGCCCAGCGAGTACACGAGTGCGGCGGTGGCCACCAGCGCGGCCAGCAGCAGCATCAGTGCGGTCAGCCGGTCCAGCACGAGCACGATGCCGAACGGTGCCGCCCAGTTGCCCACCAGATACGGCAGGGGCCGGTTCGATTCGGCGGCCAGCCCCACCAGGTACACGGCCAGCGCCACCAGGCCCAGCATGCCGGCCAGCGACAGCGCAGGCACCCAGCGCGAACGATGGGTGGCATCGCGCCGCTCCATCAGCACGAGCAGCGAGCCCAGCATCAAGGGAAGCACCACCGGCGCGATGACCGCGTGCTCCAGCGCCGCTGCCAGGCCATGGACTTGCGCGAGGGTCGAGTTCACGGCGCGCGCTCCTCGGGCGCGGTGGCGGCTCGTTCCGCGGGCAAGCCGGTGGCTCGTTCCTCGGGCCAGCCGGTGGCTCGTTCCTCGCCGTCGGCATGGTCGGTGCCGGTGTCGGCACGCGCGCGCAACGCGATCACCAGCAGCACCGCGGTCATCGCAAAGCCGATGACGATGGCCGTGAGCACCAAGGCCTGCGGCAGCGGGTCGGCGTATTCGGCCAGCGTGGGCGCGCGGGCGCCATCGACGATGGGCGGCCGGCCCACCGCGAGCCGGCCGGTGAAGAAGATGAACAGGTTGACCGCGTACGACAGCAGCGTGAGGCCGAGCACGAGGTCGAAGGTGCGCGGCCGCAGCATCAGCCACACCCCGGCGGCGGTGAGCACACCCAGGCCGACGGCAATCAACAGCGGCGTCATCGCACGGCCCCTGGCGCCGAGGTGTTCGAAGCCGTTGGTTCGCCGAGCGGCGCGGCCGGCTCCAGCCGGGCGATCGACAGCAGCATCACCATCGTCGCACCCACCACGGTGAGAAAGACGCCGAGGTCGAACACCGAGGCGCTGGCCAGCGGCACCGCGCCGACCCGCGGCAGCCACGGGTAGTCGTAGGTGCTGGTGAGGAACGGCGCGCCGAAGGCCCAGGCGCCCAGGCCGCAGCCACCGGCGATGAGCAGGCCCCAGCCCACCCAGGCCCGGAAGTCCGAGCCCATGCGCCGCCCCACCTCGGCATGGCCGCTGGCCACGAACTGCAGCGTGAACGCGATGGCCAGCACCAGCCCGGCGATGAAGCCGCCGCCGGGCAGGTTGTGGCCGCGCAGGAAGAGGTAGATCGACACCATCGCGGCCAGCGGCAGCAGCAGGCGGCTGACGAGTTCGAGCATCAACGAGCGCCCGCTGTCGGCCGCCATGGTGCCGGGTGATTCGGGTGATCCGGGCGAACCAGGTGAAGGCCCCGCGGCCCAGGCCGGGGCGCGCCACGGCACATTCGCCTGCGGCGCCAGCAGCGCGGTAATGACCAGCGCGGCCAGCCCCATCACGGTGATCTCGCCAAGCGTGTCGAAGCCGCGGTAGTCGACGATGATGACGTTGACCGCATTGGCGCCGCCGCCCTCGGGCACGGCGGTGCGCAGGAAGTACGGCGAGATCGAATCGAACGGGCGGCCCAGCACCATCCACACCAGCGCCGCCACGCCGGCACCGGCCAGGCCGGCCAGCACGGCATCGGCACGGCGCCGGGCGGGGGGGTCGGCGCAGTCGGGCGCGGTCGCGGCATCGACGCGCACAGGAGCGGCAGCGACTTCGTCTTGCACAGGAGCGGCAGCGACTTCGTCTTGCACAGGAGCGGCAGCGACCTCGTCTTGCTGGGGCAGCCAGTGCAGCGCCAGCATCATGAGGATGATGGTCGCCACCTCCACCAGCAACTGCGTGAGTGCCAGGTCGGGCGCAGAGAAGTAGACGAACGCCAGGCTCACCACCAGGCCCGCGGCGCCCATCAGCAGCAGCGCCAGCAGGCGTTGGCGATGAAGCACGGCCGTGGCCACGGTGGCGGTGATGCCGATGGCCCACAGGGCCACGAAGGCCGCGTCGGGGTGGCTGCCGTCGACGCTCGGGCCGGCCTGGGTGCCCCCGCGCAGGAACGGCAGCGCGCCGGCCAGCACCGCCATCGCCACCAGCAGCCACAGGTAGTTGGCCAGGCGCCCGGACTGCAGCCCGCCGGTGGTGCGCGTGGCCTGGCCGAGGCCGCGGCGCAGCGCGTCCATGAAGAGGTCGCGGCCGCCCTTGCGCGGTGCGGCCGGCACATGCTCCAGCCGGTGCAGGTTCACACCCCTTTGCAGCGCGAAGTAGATGGACGCGCCGGCGGCCAGCGCGATGGCGCTCATCAACAACGGCAGGTTGAAGCCGTGCCACAGCGCCAGCGTGTACTCGGGCAGGGTGCCGGCATTGGGGCCCAGCAGTGCCGCCTTGCCGGCCACGGCCAGCACAGGGCCGATCACCAGCGCCGGCGCCAGGCCCACGGCCACGCACAGCAGCACCAGCAGCTCCACCGGCACGCGCATGAAGTAGGGCGGCTCGTGCGGGGTCTGGGTCAGCCCGACCGGCTCGCCGTTGAAGAACACGTCGTGGATGAAGCGCAGGCTGTAGGCCACGCTGAAGGCGCCGGCCACCGTGGCGCCGATCGGCAGCAGCCACTCCATCAGCGCGTGGCCCTCCTTGGCCACCGCTTCGGCGAAGAACATCTCCTTGCTCAGGAAACCGTTCATCAGCGGCACGCCGGCCATCGCCGCCGAAGCCACCATCGCCAGCGCGCCGGTGATCGGCATGTACTTCCACAGGCCGTTGAGCTGGCGCATGTCGCGGCTGCCGGTCTCGTGGTCGATGATGCCGGCGGCCATGAACAGGCTCGCCTTGAAGGTGGCGTGGTTGAGGATGTGGAAGACGCCGGCCACCACGGCCAACGGTTCATCGAGACCGAACAAGAGCGTGATGAGCCCGAGGTGGCTGATGGTGGAGTAGGCCAGCAGCCCCTTCAGATCGTGCTTGAACAGCGCCATGTAGGCGCCCAGCACCAGCGTGGCCAGGCCCGTGAGCGAGACGATCCAGAACCACGGCTCGCTGCCGCCGAGTGCGGGGTACAGGCGCGCCAGCAGGAACACACCGGCCTTCACCATCGTGGCCGAGTGCAGGTAGGCCGACACCGGCGTGGGCGCGGCCATCGCGTGCGGCAGCCAGAAGTGGAACGGGAACTGCGCGCTCTTGGTGAAACAGCCCAGCAGCACCAGCACCAGCGCCACTTCGTACAGCGGGTGCGCGTGCAGCACCGCGCGCGAGGCCAGCACGCGCTCGAGTTCGAAGCTGCCGACGATGTGGCCGATGAGCAAGAGGCCGGCCAGCAGGCACAGCCCGCCGGCGCCGGTGATCGTGAGCGCCATGCGTGCGCCCTGGCGCGCGTCGCGGCCCTTCATCTCGTCGCCGTGCCAGTAGCCGATGAGCAGGAACGACGACAGGCTCGTCAGCTCCCAGAAGACGACCAGCAGGACCAGGTTGTCGGCCAGCACCACGCCCAGCATGGCGCCCATGAACAGCGCCAGGAACAGGAAGAAGCGCGCCGGCGGGTCGTTCTCGTCGAGGTACCACGCCGCGTACAGCACGACGAGCGCGCCGATGCCCAGCACCAGCAGCGCGAACATCCACGCCAGCCCGTCGAGGCGAAAGCCGACGCGCAGGCCGAGCGCGGGCACCCAGTCGATGCTCCAGCGCGGCACGGCGCCGCCGAACACGGCCGGCGCCAGCCACAGCAGGCAGGCGAGCCCGGCCAGTGCCGCCAGGCCGGCCACCCAGGCGGCCAGCGACCGGCGGCGGTTGGGCACTGCGGCCAGCACGGCCGCGGCGAGGAACGGCAATGCGGCCATCAGCGGCAGCGCCGCCGTCAGGCCCGGTGCTGCGCTGGAAAGGGCGCCCATGTGCTACGGCCCCGGGTCGGCGCCGCTGCTGCGGCCGGCCGGGCGGACCGGCCGCAGCATCACCACCACCAGCGTCACCACCGTGATCGGGATGACGAAGCTCATCATCGCCGCCGAGAAGGCCGGCAGCACCGCGTGCTGCTGCGCCGCCAACACGAGGTAGACCACGTAGGCGGCGTAATAGGCGACGAACAGGCCGCCTTCCCAGCGCGCGATCTCGCGCCCGGTCATGAACACCGGCAGACAGGCCAGCGCCACCGCCAGCATCACCCACAGATCGAAGTTCAGCACCGCCGCCGGCACGGCCAGGCCGCCGCTGCCGGCCGCCAGCGCCGACAGGCCCAGGCAGCCGAAGATGTTGAAGGTGTTGCTGCCCACCACGTTGCCCACGGCGATGTCGCGCTCGCCCTTCATGGCCGCCATCACCGACGTGGCCAGCTCGGGCATCGAGGTGCCGGCAGCGACGACGGTCAGGCCGATGACGACGTCGCTCACGCCCATCGCCTTGGCGAACTGGATCGATGCATCGACCAGCCACTGTGCGCCGAGTACCAGCAGGGCCAGGCCGGCGGCGATGAGCAGCAGTTGCACCGGCAACCGGGCGTCCCAGCCGCCGGGGGCCGCGGGCTTCACCTCGGCGGCGTACTCATCGCGTGCCGACTGGCTTTCGCGCCGCGACTGCACGAGAAGGAACATCGTGTAGCCGGCCATCAACGCGGTGAACAGCGCGCCGTCGGCGACGCCGATGCGCCCGTCGAGCCCCAGCGCCAGCAGCAGCAGCGAAGCGCCCAGCATGATGGGCACCTCCTGCCGGATCAACTGGATGTTCACCACCAGCGGCGTGATCAGCGCCGACAGGCCCAGGATGAGCAGCACGTTGAGGATGTTGCTGCCCACCACGTTGCCCAGCGCAATGTCGGTGTTGCCCTCGAGGGCCGCGCCCACCGACACGGCCAGCTCGGGCGAGCTGGTGCCGAAGGCGACGATGGTCAGCCCGACCACCAGCGGCGAGATGCCGAAGCTCAGTGCCAGCCTGGAGGCGCCGCGCACCAGCGCCTCGGCCCCGACGACCAGGCACGCGAGGCCGGCGAGGAACATCAGGAGGGTCATGCCGTGGGGTCTGGGGCGTGCAGATGGGCGCCGGCGCCGGGCAGTGCCTCGGCGTTCAGCGCCTCAGTGTTCGGCGCTGGCCCGCGACGGCAGCATGATGCGGTCGGCCAGCGCGATGGCCAGCGCCGAGAACAGGAACGCGATGTGGATCACCGTCTGCCACAGCAGCACCTTGTCGGTGTAGTTGGCCGCATTGATGAAGGTCTTCAGCAGGTGGATCGAGCTGATGCCGATGATGGCAGTGGCCAATTTCACCTTCAGCACGGAGGCATTTACGTGGCTGAGCCACTCGGGCTGGTCGGGGTGGCCTTCGAGGTTCAGCCGCGAGACGAAGGTTTCGTAGCCGCCGACGATGACCATGATGAGCAGGTTGCTGATCATCACCACGTCGATCAGGGCCAGCACGACGAGCATGATGACCGTCTCGTTGAGCGAAGTGATCGGCGCGTCGCTCCGGTAGCCGATGCTGCCCACCAGCTTGGCCAGCGCCTCCTGGTTGCCGAACACGGCCTCCACCAGGTGCACCAGTTCGACCCAGAAGTGGAAGACGTACACGCACTGCGCGACGATCAGGCCCAGGTACAGCGGCAGCTGCAGCCAGCGGCTGGCGAAGATGAAGCCGGAAAGCGGCCGGCGCCGGACGTGCTCGACGTCGGACAGGGTGGTGGTGTTCATGAGCCACAAGTGCGTGCCGACCGGGGGAAACGGATGCTCCCCTTCTCGCGGCACCGAACCGGAAATTGTAGGTGGCGGCCGGTGCCACGCCGGGTGCCGCCCTGTGCGCCGCCGCCGGGTTCTCCCGGGGTCGTGTGGCGGGGCGGGGTGGCGGCTGCGTAAGGGGTCTGTCAGAGCCTCGGGCCAAGCTACATTCATCGCGCGCCTGTCGCCGGCTGCCCGCTGCGGCCGCCGAGCCCGACCACCGCGCCCCGCGTCCCACCTTCCGATTCCGCAGGAGACACGCATGAGCACCGAGCACGCGACCGAACTGAAGACCCACCTGCCGCCGGCCGCCCTGGTGGCGGGTGCCCGCGTCTCGGGCATGGCCGCGTACCAGGCGCTGGCCGACGAGGCCGATCGCGATTACGAAGGCTACTGGGCGCGTCTGGCCAAGGAGTTCGTCACCTGGAAGAAGCCCTTCACCAAGGTGCTGAACTCGACCGACGCGCCGTTCTTCAAGTGGTTCGAGGACGGCACGCTGAACGTCTCGTACAACTGCCTGGACCGCAACGTCGAGCGCGGCCTGGGCGACAAGGTGGCCATCATCTTCGAGGCCGACGACGGCGCCGTCACGAAGGTCACCTACAAGGACCTGCTGGCCAGGGTCAGCCAATTGGCCAACGCGCTGAAGGCGCGCGGTGTGAAGAAGGGCGACCGCGTCGTCATCTACATGCCGATGAGCGTGGAGGGCGTGGCCGCCATGCAGGCCTGCGCGCGTATCGGCGCCACGCACTCGGTGGTGTTCGGCGGCTTCAGCGCGCAAAGCCTGCGTGACCGCATCGAAGACGCCGGCGCGGTGATGGTGATCACCGCCGACGAGCAGGCCCGCGGAGGCAAGAGCCTGCCGCTGAAGAGCATCGTCGACGACGCCCTCGCGCTGGGCGGTTGCGAGACGATCCGCAACGTCATCGTCTACAAGCGCACCGGCGGCAACATCGCCTGGAACCCGGCGCGCGACCGCTGGCTGCACGACGAACTGGCCGGCAAGGCCAGCACCTGCGAGTGCGAGTTCGTCGAGGCCGAGCATCCGCTGTTCCTGCTGTACACCAGCGGCAGCACCGGCAAGCCCAAGGGCGTGCAGCACAGCGCCGGCGGCTACCTGCTGCACGCCGCGCTGACCACCGCCTGGACCTTCGACCTGAAGGACAACGACATCTTCTGGTGCACCGCCGACATCGGCTGGGTCACCGGCCACAGCTACATCACCTATGGCCCGCTGGCGCTGGGCGGCACCGAGGTGGTGTTCGAGGGCATCCCCACCTTCCCGGCCGCCGACCGCTTCTGGAAGACGATCGAGAAGCACAAGGTCACGGTGTTCTACACCGCGCCCACCGCCATCCGCTCGCTCATCAAGGCGGCGGAGACCAACGACGTGGTGCACCCCAAGCACAGCGACCTGGGCAGCCTGCGCATCCTCGGCACCGTGGGCGAGCCCATCAACCCGGCAGCCTGGGAGTGGTACTACAAGCACGTCGGCGGCAGCCGCTGCCCGGTGGTCGACACCTTCTGGCAGACGGAGACCGGCGGCCACGTCATCACGCCGCTGCCGGGCGCCACGCCGATGGTGCCGGGCTCGTGCACCTTGCCCTTCCCGGGCATCGCCGCGGCGATCGTCGACGAGACCGGCGCCGATGTGCCCAACGGCAGTGGCGGCATCCTCGTCATCAAGAAGCCGTGGCCGAGCATGATCCGCACCATCTGGGGCGACCCCGAGCGCTTCAAGAAGAGCTACTACCCGCCGGAACTCAAGGGCTACTACCTGGCCGGCGACGGTGCCATCCGCAACAAGGACACCGGCTACTTCACCATCACCGGCCGCATCGACGATGTGCTCAACGTGTCGGGCCACCGCATGGGCACGATGGAGATCGAAAGCGCGCTGGTCGCCCACACCGACCTCGTGGCCGAAGCCGCCGTGGTGGGCCGCCCCGACGAGACCACCGGCGAGGCGATCTGCGCCTTCGTCGTGCTCAAGCGCCCGCGGCCTTCGGGCGATGAAGCCAAAAAGATCGCCAACGAGCTGCGCAACTGGGTGGCCAAGGAGATTGGCCCGATCGCCAAGCCCAAGGACATCCGCTTCGGCGACAACCTGCCCAAGACGCGCAGCGGCAAGATCATGCGCCGGCTGCTGCGTTCCATCGCCAAGGGCGAAGCCATCACCCAGGACACCAGCACGCTGGAGAACCCAGCCATCCTGGATCAGCTGGCCCAGACCAACTGATCCCGGCCGCGCCAAGCGCGGGCGCGGCGTGCGTCAGCGCCGCGCGGGCTGGGTTCGGGGCGCACTCACGAGTGCGCCGGGCCGCTCCCAAGCGCTCATCCCGAAGCGCGCAGCGCGCAGGGTAGTCCAGTGAGCGCGAAGCGACGTGACGTGCCCACCAGAACGCGGCCAGGCTGACAGTCGCGTGTACCGGGCCGCTCCGCCTTACTTCATCGCCAGCACCCAGCGGGCCAACACCAGCGCCTCCTCCTTGCTGACCGGGTTCGACGGCATCGCCACCGGCCCCCAGGCGCCGGCGCCGCCGTGGATGATCTTGTCGGCCAGCTGGGGCGCGGCATCCTTGTGCTTCGCGTAGCGCTGGGCCACCTGCCTGAAGCCCGGGCCGATCTTCTTGCGGTCGACATGGTGGCAGTTCAGGCAGTTGTGCTCGCGCGCCAGCACCTCCGAGGCGCGCACCGGCAAGCTCACGGCAGTGGTCAGCACCAGCCCCGCCACGGCCAGGCCGTTGGGGTACAGTGACCGCACTCCCACCGCGAGGCGCTGCACCATGCTCTTCGTCGTCATCGGCGTCATTCTGTTGGTGATGAACTGGGCCGGCATCGGGCCGCCGGCACACTGGAATTTCAACCTCTTCGGGGATCTGTGGAAGTTCCTGTGGCCGTTCGGCGCCGCGCTGGCCTGGTGGGCCTGGTCCGATTCGACCGGCCGCACCCAGCGCAAGGCCATCGAGCGCATGGAGCAGCGCAAGCTCGACCGGCGCGACAAGGCGATGGAGGCGCTGGGCCTGGGCCCGCGCGCGCGCAAGGCCCGCCGTGAAGGCCGCGCCGCGGCACACACGGGCGCCGGCCACCTCGACGAGAGCCAGGACCGCGACCTGAACCGGCGCGACGAGCCGCGGCTGTAGCACCGCGGCGGCACGGCTCAATCCCCGTCGAGCACCGCGCCGCGGCTGGCGCTGACGGCGTTCTTCGCGAACTTGCCGAGCACGCCACGCGTGTAGCGCGGGGCCGGCTGCCGCCACGCCGTGCGGCGCGCCGCGATCTCGGCATCGGCCACATCCAGCTGCAGCACCAGCCGGTGCGCGTCGATGGTGATCGGGTCGCCTTCCTTCACCAGCGCGATCAGGCCGCCCTCGTAGGCTTCGGGGGCGACGTGGCCGACCACCATGCCCCAGGTACCGCCGGAAAAGCGGCCGTCGGTGATGAGGCCCACGCTCTCGCCCAGGCCCTGGCCGATGAGCGCACCGGTGGGTGCCAGCATCTCGGGCATGCCGGGGCCACCCTTGGGGCCGAGGTAACGCAGCACCATCACGTCGCCGGCCTTGATCTGCCCGGCCATGATGGCCGCCAGCGCACTCTGCTCGTCGTCGAACACACGGGCCGGGCCGGTGATGACCGGGTTCTTCAGCCCCGTGATCTTGGCCACACAGCCCTCAGGGCTCAGGTTGCCCTTGAGGATGGCGAGGTGGCCTTGCGCGTACATCGGTGATCCGAGCGGGCGGATCACGTCCTGGTCGGCGCGCAGCGGCGGCACGTCCTTCAGGTTCTCGGCCACCGTCTTGCCGGTGATGGTGATGCACTCGCCGTGCAAGAGGCCGGCATCGAGCAGCGCCTTCATCACCGCCGGGATGCCGCCGGCACGGTGCAGGTCCACGGCGAGGTACTTGCCGCTGGGCTTGAGGTCGCACAGCACCGGCACCTTCGTGCGCATGCGCTCGAAGTCGTCGATGGTCCACGCCACGCCCGCGGCATGCGCGATGGCCAGGAAGTGCAGCACCGCGTTGGTGCTGCCGCCGGTGGCCATGATGACGGCGACGGCGTTCTCGATGCTCTTTCGGGTGACGATGTCGCGCGGCTTCAGGTCGGCCTTCACCGCCGCCACCAGGGCGCGCGCCGCGGCCTCGGTGCGCGCGACGATGGGGTCTTCGACGTTGGCCTCGGTGCTGGAGAACGGCAGGCTCATGCCCAGCGCCTCGAAGGCCGAGCTCATCGTGTTGGCGGTGTACATGCCGCCGCAGCTGCCGCTGCCCGGGATGGCGCGGCGCTCGATCTGGCAGAAGTCTTCCTCGCTCATCTTGCCGGCGCTGAACTGGCCCACGGCCTCGAACACGCTGACGATGTTCAGGTCCTGGCCCTTGTACCTGCCCGGCAGGATGGTGCCGCCGTACACGTAGATGCTGGGCACATTGGCGCGCAGCATGCCCATCATGCCGCCGGGCATGTTCTTGTCGCAGCCGCCGATGACGATGACGCCGTCCATCCACTGGCCGCCGACGCAGGTTTCCACGCAGTCGGCGATGACCTCGCGCGACACCAGGCTGTACTTCATGCCCTCGGTGCCCATCGCCATGCCGTCGCTGATGGTGGGCACGCCGAAGACCTGCGGGTTGGCACCCTGGGCCTTCAGCTCGGCCACTGCGGCGTCGGCCAGCCGCTGCAGGCCACTGTTGCACGGCGTGATGGTGCTGTGACCGTTGGCCACACCGATCATCGGCTTGCCGAAGTCGGTTTCCTGATAGCCCATCGCGTAGTACATGCTGCGATTGGGCGCGCGTGCAACGCCTTCGGTGATGTTGCGGCTGCGACGGTTGGCTGGGCTGGACATGGTGGTGGGTGGAGTGCGGGCGAGGGACTGTGCGGCACTATAGCGGCGGGGTAGCGGCGGGGTAGCGGCGGGGTAGCGGTGGGATGGCCCGCGCCCCCGCCGCCTCGGGCGGGCAGGTGGACTGCGCGATGGGCCACGCGGGTGGGCCACGCTTATGATCCGCCGCCATGCTCGTGCACCCGCAGTTCGACCCGATCGCCATCTCGCTGGGGCCGGTGTCCATCCACTGGTACGGGCTGACCTACCTGGTCGCCTTCGTGCTGTTCCTGTGGCTGGCCAAGTTGCGCGTGGGGCTGCCGCACTTTGCGGCCAAGGGCTGGGTGAAGACCGACGTGGACGATCTGCTCTTCTGGGGCGTGCTCGGCGTGGTCATCGGCGGACGGCTGGGCTATGTGCTCTTCTACAAGCCGGGCCACTACTTCGTGAACCCCGCCGAAATCTTCGCGGTGTGGAAGGGCGGCATGTCGTTCCATGGCGGGCTCGTCGGCGTGATCCTCGCGATGGCCGGCTACGCCCGCATGCGCGGCCGCTCGTTCCTCGACGTGATGGACGTGGTGGCGCCGTGCATCCCCACCGGGCTGGCCTCGGGGCGCATCGGCAACTTCATCAACGGCGAGCTCTGGGGGCGCGCCGCCGACGCCTCGCTGCCGTGGGCGATGGTGTTCCCGCAAAGCCGCAGCGAGCTGCCGCGGCATCCCTCGCAGCTGTACCAGTTCGCGCTGGAGGGGCTGCTGCTGTTCGTGCTGCTGTGGTTGTACGGCCGCCACGAACGTGCGCGCGGGCAGGTCGCCGCGGCCTTCGTGTTCCTCTATGGCTTGTTGCGCTTCATCGTCGAGTACTTCCGCGAGCCCGACGCCTTCCTCGGCCTGCTGGCCTTGAACCTGAGCATGGGCCAGTGGCTGTGCCTGCCGATGATGCTGCTGGGCGGCGGTCTGTGGTGGTGGTTCGGGCGCAGCCCGGCTCACCGGCCGGGCCTGCCGGCCCCGGCGGGCAGGGCGTGAGCAATCGCGGGCCCCGCATGCGCCAGGTCTTCCTCGACACCGAGACCACCGGCCTGTCGGCCGAGCACGGCGACCGCATCATCGAGATCGGCTGCATCGAGATGGTGAACCGGCGGCTTTCCGGCCGCACGCTGCACCGCTACGTCAACCCGGGCCGGCCGAGCCACCCCGACGCGCTGAAGGTGCATGGGCTGAGCGACGAGTTCCTCGCCGACAAGCCCAGCTTCGGGCAGATCGCCGACGAGGTGGCCGAGTTCGTCGCCGGCGCCGAACTGGTGATCCACAACGCGGAGTTCGACATCGGCTTCCTCGATGCCGAGTTCGATCGCTTGAAGCGCCCGCGCACGCTCGACGTGGCCGGGGCCGTGATCGACAGCCTGGTGCTGGCGCGCGAACTGTTCCCCGGCAAGGGCAATTCGCTCGATGCGCTGTGCAGGCGACTGGAGGTGGACAACTCGGCGCGTGAATACCACGGCGCGCTGCTCGACGCCGGGCTGCTGGCCGAGGTGTACCTGCGCATGACGCGTGGGCAGAAGACGCTGGTCATCGACGGGGCCGATGAGGCCGGCGGCGGCGCTGCGCTGCTGCAGATCGACCTCGCGGGCTTCGTGCTGCCGGTCATCCAACCCACGCCCGACGAAGAGGCCGCGCACGCGGCGCTGCTGGCCGACCTTGACAGGGAAAGCAAGGGCAAGACGGTCTACCGCACGCTCGTGCCGGCGTGAGCCTGCGGCGCGGTTGCAAGGCCCGTGGCATAATCGCTCCCGCTTTCGCGCCCTTGTGGCGGGGGAGCACCCGGAATGCCGGGCGGTTAGCTCAGCGGTAGAGCACTGTCTTCACACGGCAGGGGTCGCTGGTTCGAAACCAGCACCGCCCACCACCCACCTTCTTCTACCAACTCAGCGCGCCGCCGCCGGCGCAACGGCCGGCCCAGCCTGACCTCAGGCGGTGCCTCCCCCGAGTTCCTCCTTCCCTGTGCGTGCGCCGCGATGTGGCGCTCGCCAACAGGGAGTCGAGCGACAAGCAGCGAACGACCCTGCCTGCCGCCTTCTCGGAGTGAACCGGTCTGTTCCCGTACTTTCGGCCTCCGGGCCGGAATACCGGTCCTGTACCTGTCGGGCCGCGCGTGCTTCCAGATGCCGCGCCAGCCCCCTGCGCCGCTTGCGGCGCCCATCGAGAACCGATATCGACATTCCCTTTCAAGTCGGCAAGTACCTCATCTCGCCGATCACGCGGCCGCTGGACGACGGCCGCTTCCACGCTTCCGTCTCCGTGCGCAGCGGCCGCGGCAGCATGACCCACGACCGCGTCCTGCGGTTGGCCACCCGATTCACGACCCAGGCCGATGCCTCCCGCGGCGCCAAGGCCGAAGGCTTGGCGTGGGTGCGCAAGCATGGCGCGCAGGGTCGCCGCAACCCTTACCCAACCCAGGAGCCCAACGCATGGCCAAGGAAGACCTGATCGAGATGCGAGGCGTGGTCAACGAAGTGCTGCCCGACTCGCGCTTTCGCGTCACGCTGGACAACGGCCACACGCTCGTGGCCTACACCGGCGGCAAGATGCGCAAGAACCACATCCGCATCCTGGCCGGCGATGCGGTCTCGCTCGAGCTTTCACCGTACGACCTGGGCAAGGGCCGCATCACCTTCCGCCACCTCGAGCGCCGCGGCCCCTCGCCGCAGGCCGCCGGGGCGCCGGGCGCGGCGGGTGCGGCACGTGGTGCGCGCAGGCGCTGAATCACGCATGCTCGAACAGCTGCCCGAGACTTCCCATTCGATGGCCACGCACCTGCGTGGCCTGATCTTCCGCACCAGCGACAGCTGGGGCATTTCCACCCCCGTTCATGTTGAAAGGAACGACCCCATGACCACCCAGACCGGAACCGTGAAGTGGTTCAACGAAAGCAAGGGCTTCGGCTTCATCGCCCCCGATGACGGCGGCAAGGACCTGTTCGCCCACT
>JAEUPC010000188.1 GCA_016789865.1 Rubrivivax sp. | reverse complement strand
TCGGTGCCGGCCGGGCCGCTGGTGCCGATGCACACGCCGATGTTGCCCGCCTTGGCGCGCGTGTAGCCCTCGGCCATGTGCGAGGCGCCCTCGACGTGGCGGGCCAGCACATGCGCGATGCTCTGGCGCTCGCGCAGCTGCGCGTACATCGGGTTGATGGCCGCGCCCGGCACGCCGAAGGCCTGCGTGACGCCTTCCTTCTCCATCACCAGCACTGCGGCCATCGCGGCCTTCATCTTTGCCATGGGGTGGGTCTCCGTTCGGGTTGAATGACTGGAAAGCGACTGGAAAGCGACTGGCCACGATGCTCGGGCCGCGGGCCTGCTCGGGGAAGACGAGGCGACGGATATGCGCTATTCCATGGTGGAATGGCCGGTACCCACTTGCGGAGGCGCGATGGACACCGTGAACGGCATGCGGCTCTTCGTGCGCGTGGTCGAGACCGGCAGCTTCAGCAAGGCGAGCGCCGGCCTGGCCATCACGCAGCCCACGGCCACCAAGCACATCGCGGCGCTGGAGCGGCGGCTGAAGGCGCGGCTCTTTCACCGCAGCACGCGCGGCGCCACGCCCACCGAGGTGGGCAGCGCCTACTACGACAAGTGCAAGGCCATCCTCGACCAGCTGGACGAGGCCGACGACCTGGCCCGCCTGGTACAGAGCCGCGTGCGCGGCACGCTGCGCATCAGCACCTCGGTGGCTTTCGGCCGCCGCGTGCTGACGCCGCTGGTGCTGCGCTTCATGGCGCTGCACCCGGAGCTGGCCATCGACCTGAGCTTCGACGACCGCTACGTGAACCTGGTGGAGCAGGGCGTCGACGTGGCGCTGCGCATGGGGCGGCTGGCCGATTCACAGCTCGGCGCGCGGCACCTCGGGCTCAACCCCTGGGTGCTGGTGGCTGCGCCGGCCTACCTGGAGCGCCAGGGCACGCCGCGGGCGCCCAAGGACCTGGCCGGGCACGGTGCGTTGATCTACAGCACCGTGCAGGGCGACGACCGCTGGCACTTCACGCGCACGGCAGGGTCTGGCGGCGCCGGGGCGGGCGCGAATGTGCCTGGCGCCTCGGCGAGGGGCCGCCGCGACGAAACGGTGAGCGTGGGCGTGCGCGGCCCGCTGCGCAGCAACAACCTTTCGGCGCTGCTGGCCGCGGCGCGCGCCGGCATGGGCATCGCGGCACTGCCGCGCTACGTGGCGCACGAGTCGCTGCAGGCCCGGGCGGTGAAGCCGCTGCTCGAAGCCTGGGCGCTGCCGTCGCAGGAGATGCACGCGGTGTTCCCCTCGCCCAAGCTGGTGCCGCAGAAGGTGAGCGGCTTTGTCGCCTGGCTGCAGGGGCAGTTCGAGGGCGACTGGTGGGCGCGGCGCTGGTGAAGGGGCGCCTGGCGGCGTCAGCCCCGCCTTGCCGTCAACGGACCCCACGAGGGGCTGGATTTCTGTCGCCCGCGGCTCCGGGCCCGAGGGCCTCAGTCGCGCAGGGCGCGCACGAAGGGGAGCACGGCCGCCGGGGGTGCCGCGGCCTCGGCCGCCACCCAGCCCGTGAGCGCAGCCGTGCCGAACAGCACCCACACCTTGCCGTCGCGCGCCGCGTCGGCACGTTCGAGCGCCGCGCCGTTCACGCGCCAGCCTGCGGCGGCGCCGGGCAGCAAGGCGGCGCTGGGCACCTCCAGGCGTGTGGCCCCGGCGGCGCGCAGGCGGCGTGCCTTGGCGCGGCAGGCGGCGTGGCTGGCCAGGCCGCCGTGCAGCTGGGCGGCGGCCAGCGACCGCGGCTGCACGTAGCCTTCGGCCGGCAGCGCCACCGCCCACAGCGAGCGGCGCACGCCGGCCAGGTCGGCCGCGTCGGTGATCTCTTCGTGGCGCAGGAACTCGGCCCAGGCGCCTTCGGGCGTGTCGCAGAAGTAGTTGGCCGGGCCTTCGTCTTCGCCGTGCCAGCGGGCCGCAGGTTGCGCGGCGTGGGTCCACAGGAACGGATAGCGGGGGTCGCAGTGGCGAAAGCCCAGGCGCGGCTCCTGCCCGGGCGGCGCGGGCAGGGGCAGCACGGCGCTGCTGCTGAAACGTTGGCTGGAAGGCGGGTTGGGCACGATGAACGGCGGCGAAGGGTGGGGCAGGCGCTGGTGAAGGGCGATTGGCGAAAGACGCTGGGACCAGGCGCCGCTACCAAGCGCTGGGACCAGGCGCTGGGGACCCGGGCACTGGACCCGGGCACTGGACCCGGGCACTGGACCCGGGCACTGGGGTCGGGCGCTGGGGTCGGGCGCGCGGCGCGGGCGCGGAGGAGTCGCTGCCGGCGTCCCGCGCGCGCCGCCGGCGCGCCGCCTCAGGCCGCCAGTGGATGCGCGCCGCGCAGCACCGCGGCGAGCGCACGCACGCGCTGTGCCGGTTCGCCGTCCACATGCCAGCGGCGACCCAGCAGCTGGCGCGGGCTCTTGCCCGACAGCTGCGTGCGCGGGCGCTCGAACCAGCGCCGCATGCCGAAGTCGTTGTAGGCGCCGGCGAGGTCGGCCACCACCAGCGCCAGCCAATGCAGCCGGTCGGCCACCTCTTGCGGTGTGGCGCGCTCGCCGCCGGCATAACGGCGCAACGACGCGGGTGAAACCTCGACCAGCGCGCCCAGCATCTCGTCGCCGAACACGGCGCGCATTGCCGGCCACTCGGCCGCCGGTGCCGCCGAATCTTCCAGCGCCTCGGCCAGGCGCTTCACCTCCAGCGCCAGGGCGTGCTGCGTCGGGGCGTCGATGGCCTGCGGCGCCGCGGCGGGGTCGACCGCGGCTGCCTGGCCTGCCCTCTGCCCGCGGCGCGTGCCACCGGCTGCGGGCAACAGCGGTGCCAATGCACGCGCGGCGTCGCCGCCGATGCCGTGCCGCTGCAAGGCTTGAAGCAGGCGCGCCAGGCGTTCGCCGTCCGGCGCGGCGAGCGCCGCCGCGGGGTCGCCGAGCAGACCCATCGCCACGCCACGCGTGAGCAGGTCGGCCAGCGCTGCACCGAGCGGCGTGCCCCAGGCCGGAGGGGGTTCGGATGCGAATCGGAAATCTCTCATGATCCGATCCTACTCTGGGCAGGTCGGGCAGGCAAGCGCGCGCGGTGCTGCGCTTCGGCGCGGCCTGCCGGACAACGCCACTTTGCCGACGGCCTGCGGCACCCCGGGGCCGACCACCCGGCGCCCTCGGCGCCACCAACTCGTCGAAGGCCTCTCCGAGTTTTGGAACGCAATTGCGTATCAGGCCG
Organism: Rubrivivax sp.; assembly: GCA_016789865.1. Lineage (GTDB taxonomy): Bacteria > Pseudomonadota > Gammaproteobacteria > Burkholderiales > Burkholderiaceae_C > Rubrivivax. Next base: position 16,534 of record JAEUPC010000188.1, on the reverse strand, counting down.
TAGGCAGCCGATGGTCCCGGAACTGCTCGCGCAGCTTGTTCTTCTGCATCTTGCCGGTGGCGCCCAGCGGAATGGCGTCGACGAAGATCACGTCGTCGGGTGTCCACCACTTGGCGATCTTGCCTTCGTAGAACGCCAGCAGCTGCTCGCGCGTGAGTTCGGTGCCGGGCTTCTTCACCACCACCAGCAGCGGCCGCTCGTCCCACTTGGGGTGCCGCGCGGCGATGCAGGCGGCCATCGCCACGGCCGGGTGGGCCATCGCGATGTTCTCGAGGTCGATCGAGCCGATCCACTCGCCCCCGCTCTTGATCACGTCCTTGCTGCGGTCGGTGATCTGCATGTAGCCGTCGGCGTCGATCCTGGCCACGTCGCCGGTGGGGAACCAGCCGTGGCCGGCGGCGTCTGCGACCAGCGGGTTGCCGCCTTCGCCCTTGAAGTAGTTGTCGAGGATCCACGGGCCGCGCACCAGCAGGTCGCCGGAGGTCTCGCTGCCGAAGGGCAGTTCCTCGCCCTTGTCATCCACCACCTTCATGTCCACGCCGTAGATCGCACGGCCCTGCTTGGCCATCACCGCGTAACGCTCCTCCTGCGTCTGGCCGGCATGGTGGGCCTTGAACGAGCACACCGTGCCCAGCGGGCTCATCTCGGTCATGCCCCAGGCGTGCAGCACATGCACACCGTACTTCTCGTTGAAGGCGCGGATCATCGCCGGCGGGCACGCCGAGCCGCCGATCACGGTGCGCCTCATGGTCGAGAACTTCAGGCCGTTGGCCTCGGTGTACGCGAGCAGCCCCTGCCACACCGTGGGCACGCCGGCGCTGAGCGTGACCTGTTCGCTTTCGAAGAGCTCATAGAGGCTCTTGCCGTCCAGCCCTGCGCCGGGGAACACCAGCTTGGCGCCGACCATGCAGCCCACGTACGGCAGGCTCCAGGCGTTGACGTGGAACATCGGCACCACCGGCAGGATGGTGTCGGCGGCCGAGCAGTTCAGCGCGTCGGGTGTGGCCGCGGCATAGGCGTGCAGCACGGTGCTGCGGTGCGCATACAGCACACCCTTGGGGTTGCCGGTGGTGCCGCTGGTGTAGCACAGCGAGCTGGCGGTGTTCTCGTCGAAGGTCGGCCAGGTGTGGTGGTCGTCCTCGGCCGCCACCAGGTCTTCGTAGACGAGCAGGTTGGGGATCTTGGCCGCGTCGGCGGGCAAGTGCGCTCGATCGGTCATCGCCACCCAGTGCCGAACGGTCTTCGTGCGCGGCGCCACCGCGGCGACCAGCGGCAGGAAGGTCAAGTCGAAGAACAGCACGCGGTCCTCGGCATGGTCGGCGATGTAGACCACCTGGTCGGGGTGCAGCCGCGGGTTCAGCGTGTGCAGCACGGCGCCGCTGCCGCTGGCAGCGTAGTACAGCTCCATGTGGCGGTAGCCGTTCCAGGCCAGCGTGGCGACGCGGTCGCCCATCTTCACGCCCAGCCGCGCAAGTGCCTTGGCCATGCGGCGCGAGCGCGCGGCCAGTTCGCGGTAGGTGGTGCGGTGGATGTCACCTTCGACGCGCCGCGAGACGATCTCGCGCTCGCCGTGGTGGCGCTCGGCGTGCACGAGCAGGGAGGAGATCAGCAGCGGCAGCTGCATCATCTGGCCGTTCATGGGGCTCCTGTTCCGGGCCGGCGCGCTGCGCAGTGCGCGCGCCGGCCGCGATGTCGTGAGTCAATCGCTCGTCGTCGATTCTGCGGCAGCGCCCACCCCGCGCGGCCTGGGGTTCACTCGGGCAACCAGGCGCCGTGGAAGCCGAACGGCACCACCGCGGGCAGTTGCACCACCGCCCGCTCGGCCAGCGTGGCCGCGTCGAGCACGCCGATGCGCGAGCCGCTGTCGCCATCGGCCAGGCGGTGCACGAGCAGCACGCCGTCGTCCTCGGCGCGGGCATTGGGCGCGGGCACGAACAGCGGCTCGAGCGACACGGTGCCATCGTCGCCGGCCTCGAGCAGCCGCCCGGTCTGGTGGTCGAGCTTGACGGTGCGGTCGAAGAAGCCGCCGCCCTCGTGCGTGGCGGCGCCCCACACGTAGCGCACCGGCCCGCGCGCAGCGACCGCGGCGTGGGTCTGCGGCAGCTCGAAGCGGCCGGGCAACACCTCCTCGCGGGCTCGCCCGGCGCCGGGGCTCAGCACGTAGCGCATGTGGCAGGCCCGCGTCGCCGCGGCCGAAGCGGCGTCGCCGCCGGCGCGCAGCCGCGCAAGGTCGAGCTGCTCGAACACCGGGCCGTCGGTGACGCACAGGTCGAGCACGATGTCGTCGCCTTGCTCGCAGGCCTGCGGCGCGTGGAACGCGAAGAGCGCCGGCGCCTCCCAGCTGCGCACACGTCCGTCGGCCAGATCCACGGCGTGCAGCCGCGAGCCGAGCTGCGGCATCCAGTCGAAGTGCTCGCCGTAAGACTCGCCGGCGAACAGGAAGCGCAGCGGGTGCGCACGCCAGGCGCACTCCCAGATCACCGCGTGGCGCGCGCTCAGCGCAAACGCATGCAGATAGCCCGGCCGCGGCACCGCAATGCGTGCCTTCACCTCGCGCAGGGCGCGCCGGTCGGCGCGGATGAGCACGTACTCGCAGGTGCGGCCGAACTGGATGCCCACGTTCCACCAGCGCCCTTGCGCGTCGATGCAAGGGTGGGCGGCCATCAGCGGCAGCTTCAGCTTGTCGGCCCAGCGCCATTCGCCTTGCGTGGCCAGCGTGCGCGGGTCGAAGCGTGTGACGCGGTCGGACTCGGTCAGTGCAAGCCACTGTCCGTCGCAAGGGCTCATCACGACGCAGCCGTTGTCGGTGCGGCGCGGGTTGGCCAGGTGCCGCAGGCGCGAGAGCAGCCCGCCCGCGGCCTTCGTGCCATAACCGCCGAGCTCCGGGCGGCCCCGCTCACGCGAAAGGCGCGCGTCTTCGGTATCGAGAAAGCGGCTGTGGTAACGCACACTGCCGTCGCCGGCGAAGTGCAGGCGGTGCAGCAGTGCCAGGCCGTCGAACCAGTGGCGATAACTCGCCTGCGACAACTCCCACACCGCCGGGCCGTCGAGCAGCAGACTGCCGCGCAGCCAGGGCGGCAGCGTGCCGCTCACGGTGGCCGCCAGCGGCGCGGCCGCCTCGCCCGAGGCACCGGCCACGCTGTGCAGGCCGCGCCAGCGCGACTGCGTGACGGCGGAGGGTGTCGGCGCGGCCGCCCGAGGCGGTTCGGTCCGGTGACGATCGGCGACGAAGTCCATGGCCAGCCCTCCAGAAGCTGAGGTGGTCCTGGAACTACGGATGCGGCCGCGCCGCGGATGCAGGGGTTGCCCGCTTGCCGAGAAAACGGGCGGGCTGCGGCGCGGTCGGGTGCCCGCGGCGCCAGGCGGTCTGCGGCTCAGCGCAAGGCGTCGAACACCTCGTCCACCGGCACTTGCAGCGCCGTGGCCAGCTGGTTGGTCTTGCCGGCCAGCGCGACGATGGCCAGCAGCTCGCCGTGCTGCGCCGGGGTCATGCCCTTGGCCTTGGCGGCTGCGGTGTGCGAGTGCACGCAGTAGCTGCAGGCGTTGGCCACCGACACGGCGATGTAGATCAGCTCCTTGGTCAGCGGGTCCAGCGCCGAAGGCGTGCCCATCACCGCCTTCACCTCGGCCCAGGTGCGTTCGAGCAGCGCGGGGTCGAACGCCAGGTGCCGCCACAGGTTGTTGATGAAGTCGGTCTTGCGCGTGGCGCGGATGTCGTCGAAGACGGCCTTGACGCGTGGGTCTGCTTCGGGGTTTGCGCTCGGGCGGGTGGTGGCCATGGCGATGCGGCTCCTGCGTTACGGGTGGCGGGGCGGGCGCGGGGTGGCGCGGCTGCGAGGCGCGCGATGGGTGCGCCCGAGATGCGACGGAGATGCGACGGAGATGCGACGGGAATGTGTGGCACGGCTTCGCGATCGATCGAGCAGGTCAGGGCAGCAGACCGTGGCGGGATCGGGCCGCCGGGGTGCCCTGCTCCGCGAATGTCCTCTTGCGGCGGCCCGGCTTCGCCGGTCCCCCGCATGCCCCCTTGATTTCGCTGCGCAGGGCACCCCATCGTCCCGATCCGGCACCCGCGCCGGGACCTGGCTCACGAAGACCCACCCAGGTGCCACCGAGGACGGCAGGTGGTCGGCGCGGCGAAATAAAGGGTGCATTCAGGGGTCCAGCGAAGCTGGGCCGCTGAAAAAGGACATTCGCGGAGCCGACCACCCGGCGTTCTCGGCGCCACCACCTCGTCGAAGGCCTTTCCATGTGCTCGAACGCAAGTGCGTATGAGAGATGTGCGGGAGGTGTGCGAGAGGTGTGCGACACGTGCGCGACACGTGCGCGACACGTGCGCGGGCAGGTGGTCGGCCGAGGCGGCCCGCCGGGCCCACCGGCGGCCATGCTACGCGGCCTGTGCTTCGCGGCCGGGTGCCGCGGGGTGGGGCGCCGCGCGGCGCTGGCGCGCCTGGGCGCAGTCGCGCGCCCGCGCCATGGCGCCTTGCAGCGCATCGAGGTCGATCGGCTTGGACACATAGTCGTCCATGCCGGCTTCCAGGCAGGCGGCGCGGTCTTCGCTGCGTGCGTTGGCGGTCATCGCGACGATCGGCAGCGCCGCAGCGTTGCCGGGCAGCGCCCGGATGCCGCGGGTGGCGGCCAGGCCGTCCAGCTCGGGCATCTGCATGTCCATCAGCACGAGGTCGAAGCCTCCGTCACCGGCGCGTCGGACGGCGGCGCGGCCGTCGCCGACGATCTCGCAGCGGTGGCCCAGTCGCGCCAGCATCGCTTCGATCAGCACCTGGTTGACGGCGTGGTCTTCGGCCACCAGGATGAACAACGGGGCCGCCGAGGCAGCGGCCGGCAGGGGGCTTGGCGCCGACGCCTGAACTGGCGCCTGAGCCGGCACCTGAGCCTGGACCTGCGCTTGCGCAGGCAGGGCGGTGCCTGCCGCTCCATGGCCCGTCGTGGCAGGGCCGGCCGGCTCGCCCGGCCACTGCACTTCGAAGCAGCTGCCGGTGCTCGGCGTGCTCTGCACGCCGATGGTGCCGCCCATCAGGTCGACGATGCGCCGCGAGATCGCCAGCCCCAGGCCCGAGCCGCCGTAGCGGCGGGCGATCGAGGTATCGCCCTGGGTGAAGCGCTCGAACAGCATGGGCAGCTGCTCGGCCGTGATGCCGATGCCGGTGTCGCGCACCGCCAGTCTCATCGTCACCGCTGCCGCGGTGTCTGCCGGCCGCTCGGCCCGCAGCGTGACGTGCACGCTGCCGCGCTCGGTGAACTTCAGCGCGTTGCCCACGAGGTTGAACAGCACCTGGCGCAGGCGCACCGGGTCGCCCCACAGGGTGGGCGGCACGCCGGCCTCGGCCTCGAAGGACAGCGCCAGGCCCTGGGCCGCCGCGCGCTCCCGCATCAGTTGCACGACCTCGTCGCACACGCGCGCGGGGTCGTAGGGCAGGCGTTCCAGCGCGAGCTGGCCCTCCTCGATGCGCGACAGGTCGAGCAGGTCGTTGATCAGCGCCAGCAGCAGCCGGCCCGAGCCGCGCGCCAGCTCCAGGTGATGGCGCTGCTCGGGTGCCAGCGGCGAGCGCAGCAGCAGCTCGTTGATGCCCATCAGCGCGTTCAGCGGCGTGCGGATCTCGTGGCTCATGTTGGCCAGGAACTCCGACTTGGCGCGGCTGGCTTCCTCGGCCGCGTCGCGGGCATGGGCCAGCCGCCGCTCGGTGGCGGTGACGTCGCGGTAGACGCTGACCACGCCGCCTTCGGGCGTGCGGCGCTCCAACGCGCTGACGAAGCGGCCGTTGGCGAGCTTTTGCTCCCATTGCCGGTCGCCGGCACGGTGCAAGGCGATGCGTTCTTCGATCCAGCGCTGGCGGGCCGTGGCGCTGCTGTCGTCGGCGGCGTGCGCCGCGGCGGCTTCGGCCAGGCGCCGAAACGGCAGGCCCGGGGCGATGACGCCGCTCAGCCACGGGAAGAGCTCCACGTAGCGATCGTTCCAGCGCAGCACGCGGTCGTCGGCGTCGGTGAGCAGGAAGCCCTCGTCCATGCTGGCCAGCGCCTGGTCCAGCGTGGCGGCCGAACGCGACAGGTCGCGCCGCGCCTGGGTCAACTGCACCAGCTGCCACTGCGCCGCCGCGGCGGCGAGGATGATCAACAGCAGGAAGCCGCCCGCCACGGTCCAGGCGTTGCGCCGCCCGGTGCGCCAGGCGGCCAGGCCATCGCCCAGGTCGAGGCTGGCCACGCTGAGGAGGTCGCCGTGCAGCATGGGCCGCGCGGCGACGAGCGCCGGCCGTCCGCTCAGCCGCCCGGGCAGGGCTCGCGCCAGCCCGTCGGTCTGATCGGCGGGCAGCGCGCTGGCCAGCCGGTGGCCGTCGAGCCGGTCGTGCCGCGGCATGCTGGCCACCAGCAGGCCGTCGCGGCGCTCCAGCGAGAACGCCAGGCCAGGCTCGTGCTGCGTGTATTCGGCGATGACCGACAGCACGCTCACCGGCACCTCGGCCACGGCGAGCAGGTCCAGGCCGCCGGGAAGCGGGGGCAGCCGGCGCGCCGCGTAGACGGCCGGCTCGCCGTTGGCCCCGGCCGGCACGGGCGGGCTGATCATCAGCTGGCCGGGGTGCGCGGCCAGGACCTGGCGTGCGAAGCCCTCGGGCATCACCATGCCGCCAGCCTGCGTGGCCGCCAGCCCGGTGGCCAGCTGCCGGCCCCGCATGTCCAGCAGCGCCACGTTGGTGATCTGCAGGTGGCGGTCGGCCAGGGCGACCAGCAGCCGATGCGCGGCCTGTGCGTCCAGGCCGTGGGGGACACGAGGGTCGAGCGTCGGCCGCAGCAATTCGGCCAGGCCGGCCAGCGCCATGTCGGCGCCCAGCAGCGTGCGGTTGGTGTGCGCCGCGCTGCTGTCGGCCAGCACCACGGCGCGGGCGCGCAGCGTGGCCAACGCGCTGTCGTGGGCCTGCTGCACCCAATGCCCGGTGGCCGCGGCGATGGCCAGCCAGAAGGCGAGTGCACCCAGCCACAAGCCAGTGACAAGCCGCTTGATGGGCCTGGAAGCGGCGGCACTGGGGTGGGGCAGGGCCACGGGTGGATCGCAGGGTTGGGGTGCGAAGGTCAGCGGCGGGGCTGTCGTGCGGGGCCGATCGGCGGGCCGCGCAGGGCTGTTCGGCGCGCTGCGGCGAGGCTCAGTTCGCCTTGGTCGCCACGGCATGCGCCGCCGCGGTGGCAGCGCGCTGCCACAACCGTTCGCAGCCGGCACCGCAGCGCTGCTGCCAGCGGGGCAACACGGTGGTGTGGAAGATCTCGCGCGAACGGGCGAGGTCCGCCGCCGTCACATCGACCAGCGCCATGCGGCCGCGCTTGCCGCCCGCGCAGCCGGGTGCACCGGTGTTGCAGGCCAGCCCCTCGGCCGTCTCGCGCATCGATTCGTCCCAGATGGCATGTTCCAGGCGTGGCAGCTCGCGTTGCAGCAGTCGGCGCAGTTCTTCGGGCTGCGCACGCCAGGCTGCACCATTGGCGACGAAAGCCGACAGGCCCCACGCGATGGCCATCGCATGCACATGGCTGGTGGCCTCGTGCAGCCCGATGCTGTTGCCCGACATCGTGCCGGTGATCGCGCAGTCGACGTTGCCCGCGCGCAGGTTGGGCAGGATCTCGGCGAAGCCCGTGGCCACGGGCTGCGCGCCCAGCGCCTCCACCCAGTCGGACATCGGGCGGCTGGAGGTGCGGATGCGCCGGCCCTTCAGGTCGCCCAGAGTGCGCCAGCCTTCCTTGCAAAACAGCACCTGGGCCGGGTAGGTGTACAGCGCGAGCAGTTCGACACCATGGCGTTCGCGCAGCAGCTCCTCCAGCAGCGGCCGCCAGGTGGCCGCGGTGCGTTGCAAGGCGGGGGCGTCGGGGTTCAGGCCGGGCAGGTCGGGGCCGGCCAGCTCGGGGTCTTGCGGCGCGGCCACCGCCAGCAGCAAGGTCCCGAAGGGCACGCTGCCGTGCTTGACCAGGGTCAGCATGTCCGGCGCGCGCAGGCCGGCGCGGTCGAACGGCACGATCTCGGCACGGAATCGCCCGCCGGACAGGCGCGCCAGCTCGCGCGACCAGAACGGCTCTTCGTGGCGCGTGTACTGGTTGACGCCGGCCAGCCCCCCGACGATGCGCAAGGCCGTGGCCGGCGCGGGACCGTCCGGACCGGCTGCAGCGGCCGGGGCCGTGCCGTTCCAGGACAGCGCGGCCAGCAGCAGCGCGCGCAGCCAGCAAGACCCGGCGAGACGGAACGTTGGCGACATGGACTGGCTCCCGAGCAAAGCCGTGGCCCGCAAAGCGCCGCGGCCGATGCGAGCCTGCGAGGCGGGGGTCAGCCTACAGGTTGTCGGCAGCGCGCATGCCGATCGTGAGCCGCTGTCTCGGCAGAATGTCGCAGGCCGCTCGCGCAGGCGGGGCGCGGCGCGCCCCGGGGGTGTTCCGGTGCCCGGCCCGCGGTGCCGCGGGCCGTGTCACCTGCGCGCCTTCGGCCTTCAGCCCGCGAGGCTGCGGGCCAGTGCGTTGTGCCGCTCGATCAGCCGCGGCAGGTCGATGCCGGTGAGTTGCCCGTCGCGCACCACCACGCGCCCGTTGACCACCACGTGCCGCGTGGCCGGCACGCTGCACAGCAGCAGCGCGGCCACCGGGTCGTGGTGGGCCCCGGCCATGCCGATGCCGTCCAGCGGCACGGTCACGAAGTCGGCGGCCATGCCCGGCGCGAGCGCCCCGATGTCGTCGCGGCCGAGCACGCGCGCGCCGCCCAGCGTGGCGATCTCCAGCACCTCGCGCGCGCTCATCGCGGTGGCGCCGCACTGCACGCGCTGCAGCAGGAACGCCAGTCGCGCCTCGGCCAGCAGGTGGCCGCTGTCGTTGCTGGCCGAGCCGTCCACCGCCAGGGCCACCGGCACGCCGGCGTCGCGCATGGCGCGGATGGGCGCGATGCCCGAACCCAGCCGCATGTTCGAGCCGGGGCAGTGCGCCACGCCGGTGCCGGTGCGCGCGAACTGCGCGATGCCCGCCGCATCGAGCTTCACGCAGTGCGCGTGCCAGACATCGGGGCCGAGCCAGCCGAACTGCTCGGCGTACTCGGCCGGCGTGCAGTTGAACTTCTCGCGGGTGTAGGCGATGTCGCTGTCGTTCTCGGCCAGGTGCGTGTGCAGGTGCACGCGGTGGCGGCGTGCCAGTGCTGCGGCGTCGCGCATCAGTTGCGTGCTCACCGAAAACGGCGAGCATGGCGCGACGACGATGCGCTGCATCGCAAAGCGCGCCGGGTCGTGGAAACGCTGCACGAGCCGCTCGCTGTCGGCGAGGATGGCGTCTTCGCTTTCCACCACGCTGTCCGGCGGCAGGCCGCCCTGGCTGGCGCCCACGCTCATCGCGCCGCGCGCGGCGTGGAAGCGCAGGCCCGTCTCGGCGGCCGCCTCCAGGCTGTCGTCCAGCTTGGTGCCGGCGGGAAAGAGATAGTGGTGGTCGCTGCTCGTCGTGCAGCCCGACAGCAGCAGCTCGGCGCAGGCCACCTGCGTGCTGGTGCGCATCATCTCGGGCGTCAGCCTGGCCCAGATGGGGTACAGCGTCTTCAGCCAGTCGAACAGGCTCGCGTCCTGCGCCGGCCGCACCGCGCGCGTGAGCGTCTGGTAGAAGTGGTGGTGCGTGTTGACCAGGCCCGGCAGCACCAGCTGGTCGCGCGCATCGATCACCTCGCTGGCCGCCGCTGCGGCGCCGGCCAGCGCGGGCGGCAGGTCGCCGCTGGCGCCCACCCACTCGATGGCCGGGCCGCGCGCGAAGAGCGCGCCGTCCTCGATCTCGCGCCGCTGCCCGTCCATCGTGACGAGCAGGCGCGCGTGGCGCAGGAACAGCGTCTTCATTGTGGCCGGCCCGCCGGCGTCAATGTGCCTCGGCCGTCTTCGCCGCGGCCACCGCGCCGGCGGTGTCGCCCTTGGTGCCGTTGAAGAACAGGTTCAGCGCCACCGCGGCCACCGCGGTGAGCAGGATGCCGCTTTCCAGCAGGGGGTGCAGGCCGTGCGCCATCTGCTGCGTCCAGCGCGGCGCCACCAGCGGCACGAGGCCGAAGCCGATCGACAGCGCGACGATGTACAGGTTGTTGCGGTTGCCCTTGTAGTCCACCGTGCTGAGGATGCGGATGCCGGTGGCCGCCACCATGCCGAACATCACCAGGCCCGCGCCGCCGAGCACGAAGGTGGGGATGCTTTCGACGAAGGCGGCCATCTTCGGCAGCAGGCCGAGCACCACCATGATGATGCCGCCGGCCACGCAGACATAGCGGCTGCGCACGCCGGTCACGCCCACCAGCCCGACGTTCTGGCTGAAGCTGGTGTACGGGAAGGTGTTGAAGATGCCGCCGATCAGCGTGCCCACGCCGTCGGTGCGCAGGCCGGCGGCCAGTTCGGGCTGGCCGATCGGGCGGCCGGTGATGTCCGACAGCGCCAGGAACATGCCGGTGGATTCGATCATCACGACGATCATCACCAGCGTCATCGTCAGGATCATCACGATGTCGAAGGTGGGCATGCCGAAGGCGAACGGCGTGACGACGTCGAACCAGCCGGCCTTGGCGACCTTGTCGAAGTTCATCTTGCCCATCGCCGCGGCCACCACACAGCCGGCGACGATGCCCAGCAGCACCGAGATGTTGGCGACGAAGCCCCGCGCGTACTTGACCAGTAGCAGGATGAACACCAGCACCGCGGCGGCCACCGCCATGTTGTCCAGCGCGCCGTAGTTCGGGTTGTTGACCATCGGGATCGGCGCCGTGAGCTTGACCGGCGCGCTGGCCGCGGCGGCGCTGGCCTTGGCGGCATCGACCATCGCCACCAGCTTGGGCACGTCGACGCTCTGCGCCAGGACCGGCGGGCCGCCGGCCGCCCAGCCCACGCCCACGCGCATCAGGCTGATGCCGATGATGGCGATGATGGTGCCGGTGACCACCGGTGGAAAGAAGCGCAGCAGCTTGCTCACGATGGGCGCGATGACGATCGAGATCAGGCCCGCGCCGATGATGGCGCCGAAGATCGCGCGCGCGCCGTCGACGCCGGGCATGGCGTTGGCGAAGGCCACCATCGGCCCCACCGCGGCGAAGGTGACGCCCATCATCACCGGCAGGCGGATGCCGAACCAGCGCGTGACGCCCAAGCTCTGGATCAGCGTGACCAGGCCGCAGCAGAACAGGTCGGCGCTGATCAGCAGCGCCACCTGCTCGGGCGAGAGCTTGAGCGCGCGGCCGACGATCAGCGGCACGGCGATGGCGCCGGCGTACATCACCAGCACATGCTGCAGGCCGAGCGCGGCCAAACGACCGGTGGGCAGCTTCTCGTCGACCGGGTGGACCGTGGCGTTCGACATGGTGTCTCCTCGTGGTGGGTTCGGCGGGCGCGGCCCGGACCGGCTGGCGCTTGTGTGTGCGCCGTGTAGTCCACGAGACTGTATACAGTATGACGGCGCCCAACGCCCGGGAATACCCGCAAGCGGGCGCCGGCGCAGCCGCCGGCGAGGCTAGGAACCGCGGTAGGTGCTGTAGCTGTACGGGCTGACGAGCAGCGGCACGTGGTAGTGGCCGGCGGCATCGGCAATGCCGAAGTCGAGGTGCACCGTGTCGACGAAGGGCGGCTCGGGCAGCGTCACGCCGCGTGCCCGGAAATACGGTGCCACCTCGAAACTCAGGCGCCAGCGCCCCACCGCCATCGAGGCGGCATCGAGCAGCGGGCCGCCGTCGTTGCGGCCGTCGGCGTTGAGGGTGACGGACTTCACCGCCTCGGCGCGACCGTCGGCATGCACGCGCTGCAGCGTGACCTTCATGCCGGCGGCCGGGCATCCGTGTGCGGTGTCCAGCACGTGCGTGCTCAGCTTGCCCATGGCGGAGACTCCTGCGTCGAAACCCGCCGCACCGCGTCGAGTCCGGGACGGCGTTGGATGCGCGATCGTATACCGTCAGCCGCCGACCAGGATCGCCCGGAAGTCGTTGACATTGGTCAGCGTCGGCCCGGTGATCACCGAGTCGCCGAGTGCGTGGAAGAAGCCGTGGCCGTTGTTGGCGGCCAGCTGGTCCTTGGGCTTCATGCCCAGCGCCCAGGCGCGGGCCCGCGTTGCGGGGGTGGCGATGGCGCCGGCGAACTCTTCGGCACCATCCACGCCGTCGGTGTCGCCGGCCAGCGCGTGGACGCGCGGGTGACCCTCGAGCGCGATGGCGAGCGACAACAGGCATTCCACGTTGCGGCCGCCGCGGCCCGCCGTGGTGCCGCGCAGCGTGACGGTGGTCTCGCCGCCGGAGAGCAGCACGCAGGGCGCCCGGAAGGGCTGGCCCCGCTCCGCCACCTGGCGGGCGATGCCGGCCAGCACGGTGCCGACATCGCGGGCCTCGCCTTCGAGGGCGTCCCCCAGGATGTGGGCGTCGATGCCGGCTTCGCGCGCCACGCGTGCCGCGGCTTCCAGCGCCATCTGCGGTGCCGCCACGATCTGCGTGCGTGCGCCGGCCAGTCGCGGGTCGTCCGGCTTCACCGACTCACCGGCCCCGCTTTCCAGCAGCGCGAGCGCGGCGGCGGGCAGCGACATGCCGAAGCGGCGCACGATGGCCAGCGCATCGGCGCAGGTGCTGGGGTCGGCCACGGTGGGTCCGCTGGCGATGTCGGTCGGCCGGTCGCCCGGCACGTCGGAGATCAGCAGCGTGTGCACGCGCGCCGGGTGGCAGGCCGCCGCCAGCCGTCCGCCCTTGATGGCCGACAGGTGGCGGCGCACGCAGTTCATCTCGGTGATGGTGGCCCCGCTGGCCAGCAGCGCACGGTTCACCGCCTGTTTGTCTTCGAGGGTGAGGCCGGGCGCGGGCAGCGGCAGCAGGGCGGAACCGCCGCCGGAGATCAGGCACAGCACCAGATCGTCGGCGCTCAGGCCGTGCACGAGTTGCAGCATGCGCCGGGCCGCGGCCTGGCCGGCAGCATCCGGCACCGGATGGGCGGCCTCGACGATTTCGATGCGCTCGCAGGGCACGGCATAGCCGTAGCGCGTGACGACCAGGCCGCTGACACGCTCCAGCGCAAGCCCGCGCCAATGCCGCTCCACGGCCTGGGCCATGGCCGCCGAGGCCTTGCCGGCGCCGATGACGAGGATGCGGCCGCGTACCTGAGCCGGGTCGGGCAGGTGCGGCGGCAGGCACAACGTGGGCTGGGCCGAGGCGATGGCGGCATCGAACAGGCGCCGCAGCAGGGCGCGGGGGTCGGCGGCAGGTGGCGTACTCATGGGGCTTTGGAGGCAGGGCTTGCGGCGGCCGGATTGTCGGGCGTGCCGCCGGTTGCACTGCAGCACGCCGCTGCAGCGGTCGCCGCGCCGCGTTCGCTGCGCCCGCGGCGCCCGTGCCGCCGGCAGGTCAGGCGCCGGCCTGCCCGATCTCGAAGTTCGAGAGCTTCTCCAGCGCCCGCACCAGGCCCGAGTGATCCCAACCGGCGCCACCCTGGCCCACGCAGGCGCCGAACAGCTGCTGCGCCTGAGCCGTGGCCGGCAGCGCCAGGCCGAGCGTGCGCGCCGCAGACAGGGCCAGGTTCAGGTCCTTCTGGTGCAGCGCGATGCGAAAGCCGGGCTGCACCGTGCGCTTGATCATGCGCTCGCCGTGCACTTCCAGGATGCGCGAGGTGGCGAGCCCGCCCATCAGCGCCTGCCGCACCTTGGCCGGATCGGCGCCGGCACGAGAGGCAAACAGCAGCCCTTCGGCCACCGCCTGGATGGTGAGCGCGACCACGATCTGATTCGCGACCTTGCAGGTCTGGCCGGCGCCGCTGGCGCCGACGTGGCTGATGTTCTTGCCCATCAGTTCGAAGATGGGCTTGACGCGCTCGAACACCTCGGCCTTGCCGCCGCACATGATGGACAGGGTGGCGTTCTTCGCGCCCACGTCGCCGCCGGAGACCGGCGCATCCAGGTAGTCGGCACCCAGCGCCTCGATGCGGCGCGCGAAGTCCTGCGTGCGCACCGGGTCGATCGAGCTCATGTCCACCACCACCTTGCCGCGACCGACGCCGGCGGCGACGCCCTGTTCGCCAAACAGCACCTGCTCGACATCGGGCGTATCGGGCACCATGGTGATGACGATGTCGGCGCGCTGCGCCACCTCGCGCGCGCTGGCGCAGGCGGTGCCGCCGGCGGCGCGCAGCGGCTGCGGCACCTCGCGGCGTGTGTGCAGGAAGAGCGCATGCCCGCCCTGGATCAGGTGGCCGGCCATGGGCGTGCCCATGATGCCCAGGCCGATGAAGCCGATCTTCTGTGGTGTTGCCATTGCGGGTCGTCCGTTGCTTGGTGGGGCTGGGGAACTCAGGCGCGCGCGTGCCGCATCCAGCCCAGGCCGGCTTCGGTGCCGGCGGCCGGCTTGTATTCGCAGCCGATCCAGCCCGCATAGCCGATGCGATCGAGGTGGGCGAACAGGAACGGGTAGTGGATCTCGCCGCTGCCCGGCTCGTGGCGGCCGGGGTTGTCGGCCAGCTGGATGTGGGCGATGCGCGGCAGCTGCGCGCTCAGCGTGGCGGCCAGCTCGCCTTCCATGCGCTGCATGTGATAGATGTCGTACTGCAGGTAGAGGTTGTCGGCCCCCACCTCGTCCAGCAGCGCCAGCGTGGGACCGCTGCGGCTGAGGAAGAAGCCCGGGATGTCGTAGGTGTTGATGGGCTCCACCAGCAGCTTCAGGCCTGCGGCCTGCAGCGCGGCGGCGGCATCGCGCAGATTGCGCACCAGCGTGCGGCGCAGGTCGCTTTCCGTGGCACCGGCCGGCGCCTTGCCGGCCAGGCAGTTGAGCTGCGTCACGCCCAGCGCATGGGCATAGTCGATGGCGCGGCCCACGCCGGCGCGAAACTCGGCTTCGCGGCCGGGCAGGCAGGCGATGCCGCGCTCGCCCGCATCCCAGTCGCCGGCGGGCAGGTTGTGCAGCACCAGTTGCAGGCCGTTCGCCTGCAGGTGGGCGCGGATCTCCGGCGCCGGGTGGGCATAGGGAAAGAGAAACTCCACGGCTTCAAAGCCGGCGCGTGCGGCGCGCTCGAAGCGGTCGAGGAACGGCACCTCGTTGAAGAGCATCGTCAGGTTGGCGGCGAACTTGGGCATGGCGGGGGTCTCCGGTCAGTCCAGCATTGCCACGGCGGTGGGCACATCGGCCTTGCCGGCGGCGAGCTCTTCGAACTCCATCACGTTGTCGATCTCGGTGCCCATGGCGATGTTGGTCACGCGCTCGAGGACGATCTCGATCACCACCGGCACCTTGAACTCCTCCATCCAGGCTTCGGCCTGGCGGATGGCGGGGGCGATCTCCTCCTGGCGGTGCACGCGCAGCGCCTTGCAGCCCAGGCCTTCCACCACCTTCACGTGGTCGACGCCGTAGCCGCGCACCGGCTCGGCGACCGGGGTGTTGATGTTGTCGAAGGCGAGCTGCACGCAGTAGTCCATGCTGAAGCCGCGCTGTGCCTGGCGGATCAGGCCCAGGTAGCTGTTGTTGACGACGATGTGGATGTAGGGCAGCTTGAACTGCGCGCCCACCGCCAGCTCTTCCAGCATGAACTGGAAGTCGTAGTCGCCCGACAGCGCCACCAGCTTGCGCCGCGGGTCGGCGGCGCGCACGCCCAGCGCCGCCGGCACCGTCCAGCCCAGCGGGCCGGCCTGGCCGCAGTTGATCCAGCGCCGCGGTCCGTACACGTGCAGGAACTGCGCCGCCGCGATCTGGCTCAGGCCGATGGTGGAGACGTAGGTCACGTCCTTGCCGAAGGCATTGTTCATGCACTGGTAGACGCGCTGCGGCTTCATCGGCACGTTGTCGTAGTTCGTCTTGCGCAGGTACTGCAGGTCGCGCTTGCGGCCTTGGCACTCGGCGGCCCAGGTGCCGCGCTCGCGCAGGCGGCCGCCGGCCTTCCATTCGCGCGCCACCTGCACGAACAGCGCCAGCGCCGCCTTGGCATCGCTGACGATGCCGTAGTCGGGGGCGAAGACGCGGCCAATCTGGGTGGGTTCGATGTCGACGTGGATGAAGCGGCGGCCCTTGCAGTAGACCTCGGGGCTGCCGGTGTGGCGGTTGGCCCAGCGGTTGCCGATGCCGAGCACGAAGTCCGATGCCAGCAGGTTGGCGTTGCCGTAGCGGTGGCTCGTCTGCAGGCCGCACATGCCGGCCATCAGCGGGTGGTCGTCGGGGATGCTGCCCCAGCCCATGAGCGTGGGGATGACCGGGATGCCGGTGAGCTCGGCGAACTCGACCAGCAGGTCCGAGGCGTCGGCGTTGATGATGCCGCCGCCGGCGACGATGAGCGGCTTCGCAGCCTCGTCGAGCATGTCCAGCGCCTTCTCGACCTGCTTGCGCGAGGCGGCCGGCTTGTACACCGGCAGCGGCTCGTAGGTCTCGATGTCGAACTCGACCTCCGACATCATCACGTCGAACGGCAGGTCGATCAGCACCGGCCCTGGCCGGCCGCTGCGCATGAGGTGGAAGGCCTGCTGGAAGGCACGCGGCACCTGTGCCGGCTCGAGCACGGTCGTCGCCCACTTCGTCACCGGCTTGGCAATGGAGGCGATGTCCACC
>JAEUPC010000187.1 GCA_016789865.1 Rubrivivax sp. | reverse complement strand
CGACCCGTTGGCGCCCAAGCTGCGCCAGACCCAGGCCGAGTACACCGCGGCACGGCCCAACGCCGAGCCGGGCGTCCGGCCGATGATGTCCAGCTCGAAGATGTACGTGTGCATCAAGTGCCACGCCAACTTCAAGACCGGTGAAGGCAAGCCCGACCCGCGGCTGCGCGGGCTGGGCCGCTGCAACAACTGCCTGGGCGTGACGGTCCAGTCGGCTTGACACCGCCCGCTGGCGGCTGAGGGCTGCGCGCCCCGCCAGCCGCCCCGGCCCAGGCGCCCGGCACCCGCAAGGGTGGCCGGGCGTCGGCTTTTGCGGCCGCCCTGCGGCCCCGCGCCCACCCGCCGCACTGGCAAGGCGCCGGCCGGGGCGGGCCCGGCGGCCGAGCGCCCGGCCGCGGGCACACGGCATCAGCGCATCATTGCGCCGCCGCGGCCAGCGGCCCCAAGCCCGCGTTGCGCAGCGCCGCCGCGAGGGTCTCGACGTCATCGCGCTGCAGCGCATCCAGCCGGGCGATCTCGGCGTCGACGCGGCCCATGATCTCTTCGGACACCTGGCGCGCCTGCAGCGTGGGCCCCTCGTCGGCGATGGCCACCACGCTGATGAGATCCACCAGCGTGTCGTTCAGCCCCGCCGGGTGCCGCAGGATGTCGCGCGGCGACTCGCGGCGCGTGTCCACCAGCACGCCTTCGATGGCCTCGCACTGCGCAACGAGCGCCACCGCCCGGACGCGCAGCGCCTCGCGCCCGCCCCCATCCACCAGCCGGGCCGGCAGGTCAGCCAGCTGGCGCTTCAGCCGGCGCAGGCGGTTGACGGCGCTGTTCAGCGCCGAGAGCTTGTCGAACAGCGCCTGCAGCAACGCGTGCTGCTGGTCGAAGGCCCGCTGCGGCGTCTTGACGCGCGGGTCCTTGACGACGGCGAAGCCGGCTTCCAGCCGCAGCGGCGCCTTCGTGGCCGCCCCCTTGGCCTTGGCCTTGACATCGGCATTGCCATCGCGCGAGCCGCCGGCTTCGATCACCACCCGGTAGCGCCCGGGCACCACCGTCGGCCCGGCGACGTCGTCGCTGTCGTCGGCCAGCGGCTTGTTGCGGCGCACGACCAGTGACGGGTCCAGCTTGGCCGGCCCGGCATGTTTGAGGTCCCACACGAAGCGGTTCAGGCCCGCGCGCATGGGCGGCCGCTTGGCCGCCGCCAGCGCTTCGTCGTCGCTGGCGAAGCTGCGCACCGTGCGGCCCCTGGCGTCGACGAAGCTCAGCCGCACCGGCCCCGTGAACTTCCGCGGCAGCCAGTAGTAGACGATGGCGCCGGCCGGCGGGTTCTCGCCGCAATCGACGAACGCGCGCCCGCTCGTCCCGTCAGGCCGTTCGAACGACTCGGTGGCCGCGCCGATGCCGAACGCCGGCCCGTAGCTCAGCCCCTTCTTGCCGAAGCTCGAGCCGGCGCTCCAGGCCAGCTTGGTGCGCACCGCGTCGCGCGGCGGCACCAGTTGCACGGCGCTGCTCTCGTCGCTCAGCGCCCGCAGCGGCGAGATGTCATCCAGCACCCAGAACGCCCGCCCATGCGTGGCCGCCACCAGGTCGCTGCCTTTGATCTTCAGGTCGTAGACGGGCGCCACCGGCAGACCGCCGCCCATGCGCCACCAGTGCCGGCCGTCGTCGGTGCTGGCGTAGAGGCCGGTTTCGGTGCCCACGAACAGCAGCCCGGCGCGCACCGGGTCGGCGCGGATGACGCGCGTGATCTCGCCGGCAGGCAGGTCGCCGGTGATCGACTGCCAGCTCTTGCCGCCATCACGCGTGCGCCACAGGTACGGCCGGTAGTCGGCCAGCTTGTAGGCGGTGGCCGAGACATACACGGTGTTCGCGCTGTGCGCCGAGATCTCCACGCAGCCGACATAGGCCAGGCGCGGCATGTCCTTGGGGGTCACGTCGGTCCAGCGGCGGCCGTCGTCGCGCGTGACGTGCACGAGGCCGTCGTCGGTGCTGGCCCAAATCTCGCGCACGCGGTGCGGTGAAGGCACCACGCAGGCGCAGGTGGCATGCACCTCGGCGCCGGCGGTGTCGTGCGTGAGCTCGCCGCCCGAGGGGCCCTGGCGGCTGACATCGTTCAGGCTCAGGTCGGGCGAGATCGGCTCCCAGCTCGCGCCTTCGTCGCGCGTGCGGAAGACGCGGTTGCCGCCCGCGTAGAGCGTCTTCGCATCGTGCGGCGAGAAGACGAGCGGAAAGGTCCACGCGAAGCGGTACTTCAGGTCCTTGGGCGCGATGCCGGTGGACTCTTCGGGCCACACGTTGACCAGCCGGATCTGCCGTGTGCGGTGGTCGTAGCGCTGCAGCGCGCCGGCACCGCCGGGGCTGGAGCCCACCGCGCCGCAGTAGACGACGTTGGGGTCGTCGGGGTGCACGACGATGAAGCCGCTCTCGCCGGTGCCGGGGTAGGTGCAGTCGCCCAGCGTGATGGCGCCCCACTCGCTGGCGTTGGGCACCGAGATGGAGGTGTTGTCCTGCTGCGTACCGTAGACGCGGTAGGGATGCTGGTTGTCGACATCCAGCCGGTAGAACTGCGCCGTCTTCTGGTTGTAGATGGACGACCAGCTCGCGCCGCCGTTGAACGACACGCAGGCGCCGCCGTCGTTGCCTTCGATCATGCGCTTGGCGTTCTTCGGGTCGATCCACAGGTCGTGGTTGTCGCCGTGCGGAGTGGTGACCTCGCAGAAGCTCACGCCGCCGTCGGTGCTCTTCCACATCTGCAGGTTGGTGATGTACACCGTGTCGGCGTGCCCGGGGTCGGCGAAGACATGCGTGTAGTACCAGGGCCGGTGCATCAGGTCGCGGTTGCTGCACACCAACTGCCAGCGCGTGCCGTGGTCGTCGCTGCGATACAGGCCCGTCTTCTCGCCCTCGGCCTCCACCAGCGCCCACACGCGGCCGGCGTGCGCTGCCGACGCCGACACGCCGAGCTTGCCCAGCTTGCCGGCCGGCAGCCCGTTGTCGCGGCGCGTCAATTCCTCCCAGGTGTCGCCGCCATCCGTCGAACGGAACAGCCCGCTGCCCGGCCCGCCGCTGTTCAGGTGCCAGAAGCTGCGCCGCGCCTCCCAGCAGGCGGCGTACAGGATGCGCGGGTTGGTGGGGTCCATCGCAAGGTCCACCGCGCCGGCATCGGGCCCGCGGTGCAGCACGCGCTGCCAGCGCCGGCCGCCGTCGCGCGAGCGGTAGACGCCGCGCGCGTCGTTGGGGCCGAACGCGTCGCCGAGCGCGGCCACGTAGACGAGATCGGGGTCGCCCGGGTGCACGCAGATGCGGCCGATGTGGCGCGTCTCGTTGAGACCGAGGTGCACCCAGCTGCGCCCGGCATCGGTGGAGCGGTAGACGCCGTCGCCGTAGGAGACGTCGACGCGGATCGTCGTCTCGCCGGTGCCGGCGTAGACGACGTTGGGGTCCGACGGCGCCACCGCGAGGGCACCGATGGTGGCGCTGCCGAGAAAGCCGTCGGAGACGTTGCGCCAGTAGACGCCGCCGTCACCGGTCTTCCACACGCCGCCGGCGCAGGCACCGAAGTAAAAGGTCATCGGGTCGGCCGGGTCGCCGGCCACCGCCACCACGCGGCCGCCGCGCGGCGGTCCGATGCAGCGCCATTTCAGCGCGTCGAAGTGAGCGGGGTCGTCAGGGCGCGGGGCGGTGGCTGCCATGGGGAGATCTCCTCTGTTCTTCCTCGTTCGTCCTCGTACTTGGGCGCCCCCCGAGTCTGCCTGCCGTGCGCCGCCGGGCGGGCCGGGCTTGCTCGGTTGACAACGACGCGGTCGGGCCTTGTACTCGACCCACCCGCCGGCCCCTGCGCGGCCGCGGGGCCAGCAACAACCCGTGAGGAGCCATGTACGCGTTGATCTCCCGCCTGAGCCCGCGCCAGCTGCTGGTGCGCCACGCGCCCACCCTGGTGGGCGCGCTCGCCATCGCCGAGATGCTCTACAAGTGGAAGAGCTTCCTGCTCGAGGCAGCGGGCTTCCTCGTCACCTGGTACCTGCTCGATGCCATCGTGAGCTTCATCGAGCGCCGGCTCGCGCGCGACGGCGGCAGCCAGACCCCGGCCGGCTCGTGAATCGGCTTCGGCAAACCAGCGCCAGTCTCGCAGGCGGCGCCTGGATGCCGACGTGAGGCCGACGTGAGGCCGCCGCCAGGCGCACCCGTGCCCGCCACCTTCGTGCCTGGCGTCGCGGCGCCCGAACCGGCAGAGGCGGCCGGCTCGGCAGCGTGGTGCTTCGTCTTCGTCGAAGGCCAGCTGCTGCTGCCGGCCGACGAGGGCCTGCCGCTGGCGCCGCTGGCACCGGGCCTGTTCGTGGCGAGCACGCACGCCCGCCACTTCCTGGGCCGGCTCGACGGCACCGACTGCTGGGCCCTTGCGCTGCCCGAGGCGCCCCCAGGCTGGCGCCGCGCGCCCCTGCGCGCCGCGATGATGGGTTTCGGCGAGCCGCTCATGGGCCTGGCCAGCCGCGCCGCGCAGGTGCTGGAGTGGGACCGCGCGCATCGCTTCTGCGGCGCCTGCGGCACACCCACCGAGCTGATGGCCGGCGAACGCGCCCGGCGCTGCCCGGCCTGCAACCACTCCGCCTACCCGCGCCTGAGCCCGGCCATGATGGCGCTGGTGTGGCGCCGGCACGGAGGGCACGGCCAGGTGCTGCTCGCCCGCTCGCCGCACTACGTGCCCGGCGTCTACAGCGCGCTGGCCGGCTTCGTCGAGCCGGGCGAGTCGCTGGAAGAATGCATCCACCGCGAGGTGGCCGAAGAGGTGGGTGTCACGGTGACCAGCGTGCGCTACTACGGCAGCCAGAGCTGGCCGTTCCCGCACAGCCTGATGGTCGCCTACACCGCCGAGTGGACCGGCGGCGAGATCGTCAAGCAGGAAGGCGAGATCGAAGACGCGCAGTGGTTCGCGCTCGATGCACTGCCCAAGGTGCCGCCGCGCTTCTCGATCGCCGGGCACCTGATCCGCGACACGGTGATGGCGATGGGCGGGCCCGAACCGCAGTCCACGGCGTCGGTGGTGCGCGCGTGAGCGGGCCGGGGCGCTCCCCGGCGCCCACGCCGGGGCGCCCCGAGCGCGAAGGCAGTCCAACCACCGAGCCGGGCCCGCAACGGCTCGCGGATCGCATCGACGCCCTGAGCGCCGGCGTGGGGCGCGCCATGCGCTGGGCCATCCTGGCGTGCGTGGCGCTGGCGGCGTTCAGTGCGCTTTCGCGAAAGCTGTTCCTCTACTACTCCAACGCGTGGAGCGAGTTGCAGTGGGTGCTGCTGGGCGCCGTCTTCCTGTTCGGCGCCGCCGACGTGCTGCGCGTGGACGAGCATGTTCGGGTGGACGTGCTGTCGCAGCGCTGGTCGGCGCGCACGCGGGCATGGCTGGACGTGATTGCGCTGGCCGCGGTGGCCGTGCCCATCAGCCTGCTGATGACCGTGCTGGGCGCGGCGCACGCCTGGTCGGCATTCGTGCACGGCGAGCGCTCGTACATGGCCGACGGGCTCATCGTCTGGCCGGCCAGAGCGCTGGTACCGATCGGCTTCGTGCTCTTCGCATTGCAGTGCGTGGCGCAGATCATCCGCCGGGCCGAGTGGCTGCGCGCCCAGCCCCGCGGCGGACCTGGCTCCTAGGCAGCGGTGGCCATGGACTGGCTCGCGCCTTGCCTCGTCCCGCTCATGCTGCTGGCGCTGGTGCTCTTGCTGGCCAGTGGCATTCCGGTGGTGTTGGCGCTGGTGGCTTGCGGGTTGCTGTTCGGCGGCTTGGGGGTCGCGCTCGGCCTCGTGCCGCTGGCGCTGGTAACCGCCTTGCCGATGCGGCTGGAGTTCATCATCGGCAGCGAATCGCTGTTGGCGATTCCGTTCTTCACCTTCATGGGCGTGATCCTGCAGCGCACCGGCATCGCCGAGGAACTGCTGGAGACGGCCGGGCAGGTCTTCGGGCCCGTACGCGGCGGCCTGGCGATCGCGGCCATTCTGGTCGGGGCGCTGCTGGCCGCGGCCACCGGCATCGTCGCGGCGTCGGTGATCTCGCTGGCGCTCATCTCCTTCCCGGCGATGCTGCGCAACGGCTACGACCCGCGCGTGGCCGCGGGCGTGGTCGCCGCCACGGGAACGCTGACGCAGGTGGTGCCGCCTTCTCTGGTGCTGATCATCGTCGCGCAGCAACTCAACATGTCCTTGGGCGACGTCTATGCCGGCGTGCTGCTCCCGGCCGCAATGCTGATCGGCTTGTACGTCGCCTGGATCGGCTGCCTCGCGGTGCTGCGGCCCGCGGCCGTGCCCAGGGCCGCCATGGCTCAGGAGGGCGGCAGCACGGGCCGGCGTTCGCTGGCCGCACTGGTGCTGGCCGGCGCGGCCGCTGCGGCGATCTCGATGCGCGGCTATCCGTTACTGCTGGCCGCCAGCGGCCGCACCGCCGTTGCGACGGCCGACGAGTGGGTCATCGTCTCGATCGGCGCCGCGCTGCTGGGCATGGTCTTGCTCGCGGCGCTCGAGCGGTTGTTCGGCCTGCGCTGCCTGTCGCCGCTGGCGCGGCGCGTGGCGGTGGTGTTGTTGCCGCCGCTCATGCTGCTGTTCGCGGTGCTCGGCTCGGTGTTCCTGGGTGCGGCCTCGCCCAACGAGAGCGGCTCGCTCGGTGCGCTGGCCGCGGTGGCCATCGCCGTCGCGCGCCGCCGGCTCACGGCCGCGAACCTCGCGTTGGCGCTGCAAGACACGGTGCGGCTGACCTGCATCGTGATGATCCTGCTGTTCGGCGCCACCGTCTTCAGCCTCGCCTTCCACGCCCTCGAGGGCGCGCGCTGGGTCGAGCGGGCCCTGGGCGACCTGCCCGGCGGGCCGACCGGCTTCCTGGTCGTCGCCATGGTGTCGGTGTTCGTGCTCGGCATGTTCCTGGACTTCTTCGAGCTGGCGATCATCCTGCTGCCGATCCTCGGCCCGGTGGCCGACCAGCTGGGCATCGACAAGGTCTGGTTCGCCGTGCTGATGGGACTGAACTTGCAGACCGCCTACCTCACGCCACCGTTCGGGTTTGCGCTGTTCTACCTGCGCAGCGTGGTGCCGGTGGCCGACGAGACCGGCGCGCCGGGCGAGCCCCCGCGCCGCGGCATCGACACGCTGCAGATCTACCGCGGCGTGCTGCCATTCATCGCCATCCAGGTGACCGTCATGGCGCTCGTGATCGCCTGTCCCGTGCTGGCGTTGGGGCTGGTGAGCAAGCCCGTGCTGCTGGACGCGGCTCAGACCGAACAGCGCATCCTCGAGATGAGCCCGGCGCGCACGCCGCGCAGCCTCGTCGAGCCATCGCTGTTGCCGCCGGGGCCCCAGCGCTGACTTCGATCTTGATGTCCCGACGCATGGCGACTGGTTGTCGACCGGTCGCACCCGGTCCTCGACAGTCATCCTCGCGAGGTGCGAGTGCCTGCGCTTGGCTGCCTTCCTCCGCCAGCCCCCCTCTCCACTCAGCCCCGGCCACCGGCCATCGCACCCGGCAGCAACCGACCTCAGTACTGCAACCGCGCCAGATACGTCTCCTGCGCCGCCGCCAGCGCGTCGCCCAGGGTCTCGATGCCCATCGCACGCAGCAGCGGAATCATCTTCAGGAAGATCTCGGCGGTGACCATGGCGTCGCCGAGCGCGGTGTGGCGCCCGAGCACGGTCACGCCCAGGCGCTGGGCGATCGCTTCCAGGCTGTGGTTGTCCTGCTTCGGGTGCACCACGGCTGAGAGCAGCAGCGTGTCCAGCACCGGCTGCTCGAAGCGCACGCCGCTGTCGGCCTCGGCCAGCTGCAGGAAGCGCATGTCGAAGGCCGCGTTGTGCGCCACCAGCACCGTGTCGTGCGCGAAGGCGTGGAAGGCCGGCAGCACCTCGCGCTGCCTGGGCTGCCCGTGCAGCACCTCGGGGCGGATGCCGTGGATGGCGATGCCGGCCTCGCTCAGCGCGCGCTCGGGGTCGACGAGCTGCTCGAAGGTCTCCTGCCGCCGCAGCTTGCCGGCCACGATGCGTGTGGCGCCGATCTGGATGATGCGGTCGCCCCGGCTGGGCTCGAGGCCGGTGGTCTCGGTATCGAAGACCGTGTAGCCCAGGTCGGCGAGCCGCTGCTCGCCGAGCGCGTCGCCGGGCTGCATCGCCTTGGCGCCGAAAAGGTTGAAGTCGTAGAACTCGGGGCGGCTGTCGGCACGCACCAGCGCCGCCTCGTGCAGCAGCCCGGTGCCCGCAGAGGTTGCCAGCGGCAGCAGAAAGCGAAAGCGCCCCTCCTGCCGCGCGCGTTCGCGCTCGAACCAGAAAGCGCCGCCGTGTCGCTGCACCACGTCGCGCAGGGTCAGCGTGCCGCCGGCCGCGGCGCCCGGCCCGGCATCACCCTCGTCGTCGTGCAGCGGCTCGGTCTCCCAGCCGACCGCGGTCTCGGTGCTCATTGCCGGCACCGGAAAGGCGAGGTCGAGCTGCGCGCGGCGGACGCCCTCGCGTTCGGCCGCTGCCAGCCGCAGCGTGACGCGCGGCACGTCGTAGGCCTCGGCCAGCCGGCGCACCAGGTGCAGCAGCGAACGCACGATGGCATAGCTCTCCACCTTCAACCACAGCTCGGGGTCCACCTCGCCGGCCTCGGCGGCCACCGCGGTGTCGGCCTGCAGCCGCCGCACGGCCGCGGCCACGAGGTCGGCGCCGAGCATGTCTTCCAGCGGCCAGCGCTGTTCGAGCGTCGCCGCGCTCTCGGCCGCGGCACCCTGCAGGCGCTTGGCCAGCGCGCCGATCTCCTCGCGGATGACGCCGAGAAAACGCTCGCGCGTCGGCCCGTCGAGCCCGGGGTCGTCGAGCAGCTCGACCGCCGCCTGCAGGTTGGCGATGCTGCCCCGGCTGCCTTCGGTCAGCGTGTGCAGCAGCCGGGCACGTGCGCGCTCGTCGTTCATCTCGGCGGTGATGTTCTCCAGCATCAGCACGAAGCCGTTGAGGGACGGCGGCACGCCCGGCGCGCCGGACAAACCGGACACACCGGACACACCGGATACACCGGGCGCACCGGCCGCCGCCCCTGCGCCATGCGGCCGCTCGCCGACCGGCTCCTTCACCGGCGCCAGCTGCACGCGCAGCAGCTGCCCGCTGCGCGTGGGCGTGACGAACTGCGCCGCGGGGTGCGCCGCGCCGCGCGCCAGCCGCTGCTGCACCGCTTCGAGCGCGTGCGCGACGAGCCGCCGGTCGAGCACCGCGTAGATGCTGCGCCCGAGCCCGATCGCCTCGGCCCCGCCGATGCCCGCCGTCGACGACGATGCAGCCATCAGCGCACGGAACTGCAGCCGCGCGCGTGCGTTGAACAGCAGGATGCGGCCGTCGAGGTTGCACACCACCACGCTTTGCTGCAGCTCGGCCATCAGCGCGGCGAGCCGGCCCTTCTCCTGTTCGACCTCGCGGCTGCCTTCGGCGATGCGCTCGGCGATCTCGCTGCGCAGCGCATCGCGCTGCGCGACGAGGTCACCCACGGCGGCGGCCAGCGCCCGGCTGCCGGCGCTGGTGTTGTCGCCTGTGTCGAGCACCGTCGATAGACCCGGTCGGTCGTCGGCATTGAGCAGGGCACGCAGCCGCTCCGCAAGCTGGCCCGGCGCGGCACCGAAGCGGCGCCAGGCCCGCGAGGCCAGCGCGCCGGCAGCAACGGACCCCAGCACCCACACCATCAGCACCAGTGCGGCGCTCGGTTCGATGGCGGCCCACACGACCGCGCGCTGCTCGGTTGGCAAGGTGGCGGCCAGCAGGCCGAAGGCCGACAGCAGCACGATGGCAAACGCAACCGCCGGCATCACCGCCACCAGCCAAGCGGCCACCGCGGAACCGGCTTGGCCGGGCCGCGCGTGGCGCCCCCCTGGGGGCGAGACGGCCGCAGGCCGTTTCGGGGGAGAGCTCATTGCGCCAGCAGCTCCCGCACCTTGGCCGCCAGCGCCTGCGTCGAGAAGGGCTTGGTCAGATACGCGTCGGCGCCCAGCCCCAGGCCCTGCGCGACATCGGTGTCGCGGCCTTTCGCGGTCAGCATCACCACCTTCAGCCCGGCCAGGCTGTCGTCGGCGCGCACCGCCGCCAGCACCTCGTAGCCGCTCTTGCCGGGCATCATCACGTCCAGCAGCACCAATGCCGGCTGCACGCGCCGGATGGCGGCCAACGCCTCGTCGCCGTCGCGCGCCACGTGCACCTCGTGGCCTTCGCGCCTCATCAGGTACTCGAGCGAGATGACAATGTTGGGCTCGTCGTCGGCGATCAGCACCTTGTGCGTCATGGTTTGACCTCCTCGAAGGAAACGCCGTCCGGGGCGGGCGCCGGCTCGCGCGGCTCGCGCGGCTCGCGCGCCAGCCACGGCAGGTCGAAGCCGAAGCATGCGCCCTCGCCGGGCACGTGCGGCTTCAGCCACAGCCGCCCGCCGAAGTGCTCGATGATGCGGCGGCTGATCGGCAGCCCCAAGCCCGTGCCCTGCGGGCGCGCCTTGCCGTCGCCGCCCTGGCGGAACTTCTCGAACACCAGCTCGTGCTGCGCCGGCGGCACGCCGGGGCCGTTGTCCTGCACCTCGACCGTCAGCTCGCGCTCGCGCAAGAGCAGCCGCACGACGATGCGCCCGGCGCCGCGCGGCGTGAACTTGGCGGCGTTGGACAACAGGTTCAGCACCACCTGCATCAGCCGGTCGGCGTCGGCGCGGATCACCGGGCCGCTGGGCCAGCCCGCGGGGCGCTGCAACTCGACCTCGGCGCCGCGCTCCTCGAGCAGGGCCCGATGGCTCTGCACGGCGCGTGCGAGCAGCTCGCCGAGGTCGACGTCGCCGGCGTGCCACTCGGCGTGGCCGGACTCGATCTTCGCCATGTCGAGCACCTGGTTCACCAGGCGCGACAGGCGCTCGCTTTCGGCCACCACGAGGCCGAGGAACTGCTGGCGCTGCGCGCTTTCCATCTCGGGCTCGTCGCGCATCAGCTCGGTCAGCGCGCGGATGCTCGCCAGCGGCGTGCGCAGCTCGTGCGTGACGCTGCTCATGAAGTCGTCCTTCAGGCGGTCGAGCCGCGCCAGCTCTTCGTTCAAGTGGCGCAGCTCGCTGGCCTCCTCGACGATGCGCACCACGTCGTCCAGGCCGAGCGCTTCCTCCTCGACCACCGAAGCCACCATCACGCGCGCGCTGGCGCTGCCGATGGCGCCGGCCAGCTGCGTCTCGGCGAACTGCACCAGCGCCGCGTCGGGCCTGAGCACCGCCTGGCCGTGGCGGCGCGCGTAGCCGTCGAAGAGCGAACGCGCGCGCGCTTCGCCCATGAAGCGGCCGACCAGCACGACCAGGTCTTCGGCACGCGCGCGGCCGCGCCAGAACACGCGCTCGGCGCTTTCGCTCTCGAAAGCGTCGACGAACTGCACCGCCTGGCTCGCCTCGGCCGCATGCGGCGGCCGCGCCAGCGAGACGGTCACGTACAGGCCCGCGTTGGCCACCAGGCTCCAGAAGAGCGCGTGCGTCAGGTTGTCCATGCCGGTGAGGCCGAACAGCGCCTCGGGCTTCAGCCCGGCGAGGCCGAAGAGACCGTGCTGCAGGAAGCCCGCGTCCATCCAGCCGCTCTCGGCGATCGAGGGCAGCATCAGCGTGTAGGCCCACAGCAGCGCACCGGCGGCCAGGCCGGCGAGCGCACCGTCGCGCGTGCCGCCTTTCCAGAACATGCCGCCCAGCAGCGCCGGCGCAAACTGCGCCACCGCGGCGAAGCTGATGAGGCCGATGCTCACCAGCGCATAGGCCTCGCCCGCGATGCTGAAGTACAGCCAGCCGAGCAGCAGCAGGCCGACGATGGTCAGCCGCCGCACACCGAGGATGAGGCCGGTGAGGTCGGCGCGCCGCGCGAAGCGCTGCATGCGCAGCAAGAGCGGCAGCACGAGGTCGTTGCACACCATCGTCGAGACCGCGATCGCCTCGACGATGACCATGCCGGTGGCCGCCGACAGCCCGCCGATGAACGCCGCCAGCGCCAGCCCCTCGTGCCCGGCGGCCAGCGGCAGCGAAAGCACGAAGGTCTCGGCGCTGACCGTGCCGGCGGCACCGCCGGCGCCGAAGTACAGCAGCCCGCCCATCGCGATCGGCAGCACGAACAGATTGATCAGCAGCAGGTAGGCCGGGAACGCCCACGCGGCCCGCCGCACGTGCCGCTCGTCGACGTTTTCCACCACCATCACCTGGAACTGCCGCGGCAAGAGGATCACGCTGAGCATCGCCAGCACGATGAGGCCGAACCAGGCGTCGAACGCGAAGTCCTTGGCCGGTGGCTGCAGCACCCGGGCGAGCTCGGGCTTCGCCAGCGCCTGCGTGAAGAGGTCGCCGGCGCCGTTGAACAAGCCCCAGGTGACGAAGGCGCCGACGGCGAGGAAGGCAACGAGCTTGACCACCGACTCGGCGGCGATCGCCGCCACCAGGCCTTCGTGGCGCTCGGTGCTGTCCAGGTGCCGCGTGCCGAAGGCGATGGTGAAGCCGGCCAGCAGCAGCGCCACCAGCAGCGCGTTCACCGAGGCGCCGGCCGCACTCGGGTGGGCACCGGTGAGCACCGCGTAGCCGCTGGCCACCGCCTTCAACTGCAGCGCCACGTACGGCACCACGCCCACCAGCGCGATCAGCGTCACCAGGCCCGCCAGCGCGCGGCTCTTGCCGTAGCGGCTGGCGATGAAGTCGGCGATGCTGGTGATGCGAAAGCGCCGCGCGATGCGGATCATCTTGCGCAGCACCAGCCACGCCAGCACCATCGCCAGCATCGGCCCGAGGTAGATCGGCAGGAACCACACGCCGCCGCTGGCGGCGCGGCCGACGCTGCCGAAGTAGGTCCACGCGGTGCAGTACACGCCCATCGACAGCGCATAGACCCACGCGTTGCCGATCACCGAGCGGCCGGCGGCCGCGCGCCGGTCGCCCCACCAGGCGATGGCGAACAAGAGGCCGATGTAGGCCAGCGACGCACCCAGCACCAGCGCCGGGGTGAGCGTGGCGGTGGTCGCGGTGGTGGTGTTCATGCGCTCGCGTAGGAGGGTCGCGCGCAGTCGCCGGGGCCAGTCGCGTCGGTGAGCGAGGTCGCTCACTCGGCGGGGTCGCCGCGCTCCATCAACACCGCCAGCAGCGCGACCAGCAGCGCGAAGGCCACGAATAGCAGCACCGGCAGCCGCGGCAGGCCGAACAGCGTGCCGCCGCCGTGCTCACCGCCGCCCAAGGCCGGCACCAGCAGCGGGAAGTTCAGCAGCAGCGCGCCGGCCAGGAACAGCGCCACCAGCCGCTGGGCGAGCAGCGCGCCGCTACCGGTGGAGCCGGCGGCGGGCCCTTTCGCTTCGCGGTGTTCCGAAGGCTGCATGCCCCCGTCTCCTCGTCGAATCATCGTCGTGCCTCGCCGGCGCCGCCCTGCTCACAGCGTATCGAAGCGGAAATGCTGGCGCAGGAAGAGCCGGAATCGCTTGACGATGGCCAAGGCGTCGCGCAGCGGCTCGCGCTCCAGCGTCGAGAGGTCCGACGGCCGCACCTCGTTGCCGGCGGCCTCGCCGCGCGCGCGCTGCGCGAGCTGGTGCGTCACGCGAACGCCCATCAGCAGGCGCAGCGCCTCGAGCAGGTCGCGTGCCTGCGCTTCCTCCAGCCGCCCGGCGGCGACCAGCGCGCGCAGGCGTTCGGCGGTGCTCTGCGCGCGCACGCCGTATTGAAGGCTCAGCGCCCGCACGCCGTGCACGATGGGAAAGGTGCCCAGCTTCTTCAGGTCCAGCGGCTGCTCGTCGCGTCCTCCGCCCAGAACGCTCGTCAGGCGTGTGAACCAGCCGCCGGGCTCCTGGAACTGGTCGGCCGCGGCGGCGAAGCGCGCGAGGAACGTGTCGGCGCCGGAGAGGATGCGGTCCAGCTGCGCGCGCGCCTCGTCCAGCAGCGTGGCGTCGCCGGCCACCGCGACGGCGTCGAAGAAGATCGCCAGGTGCATCGGGCCGTCCTTCGCCTCCGGGCCCTGGCCGTAGATCCAGCCGCGCATCGTTTCGCGGAGGGTGGTCAGCGGCTGGCACCACCGCGGATTGGTCAGCATGATGTCGCCCGGGCACGGCGGCCAGCCGAGCTCGACCAGCGCAGCGTTGAAACGGCGGGCCACCTCGGCCAGCCCCGGCATCTCGAAACCGTCGCGCACGATGAGCGCGTTGTCCTGGTCGGTCTTCAGGATCTGCTCGCCGCGGCCTTCGCTGCCCATCGCCAGCAGGCATGAATGGGCCACCAGCTCGGCCGGCGCCAGCAGCGCCCACAGGCGCGCGAAGATGCGCGTGTTGAGCTCGCTGACCAGCCGTGCCACGCGCTCGATGCGGATGCCGCTGCCGTGCAGCAGCCGCACCATCTCGTCCACGCGCGCCGCAGCGGCCTTCAGTTCGGCCACCGTCTCGGCCTCGTCGACCTGCACGCCGATGATGTGCGAGTGGTTGGCGACGAAGCTCACGAGGTCGAGCTGGCCCAGCACGCCGACCACGGCGCCGCCGTCCTTGACGACGAGGCGATGCACGCGGCGGCTCACCATCAGCCACAACGCCTCGAACAGCTCGGCGTCGGCCTCGACGCTCACGAGGTCGAAGCGCGCCACGTCGCGCACCGCCAGCTGCGCCGGCGGCACCTCGCGCAGCAGCGCGTCACGCAGGTCGGTGGTGGTGAAGATGCCCAGCCGCTCGCCGCCGTCGGCGGCGCGGTCGCGCACCAGCGCGTGGTTGCTGCGGTGCGCGGCCAGTTGCCGGCAAACCTCGACGAGGTGCGTGGCGCCTTCGACGTAGAAGGGCTTGCGCACGTACGCGTCGCGCACTCGCGCGGTCACCAGCGACAGCATCTCGCGTTGCGGTTCGGCGGCAGGACCAGGGCCGGGGCTCATCAGGCGGTGGCTCCCATTGCTCGGTTGCGTTCAAGGACCGAGAAGATCGCGCCGGGGGTGGTCACACGCCTGGGGCCGTTGCTCGGCCGCTGCGCAGCCGTTGCGCGGCAAGGTCGCCGCGCGCCGAGGCCGCCGGGTGGTCGGCTCCGCGAATGTCCCTTTTCGAGTGCCCAGCTTCGCTGGTCACTCGAATGCATCCTTGATTTCGCTGCGCCGACCACCCGGCGTCCTCGGCGTGGCACCCGCATCCGTGTTCGCGGGTCGAGCGCAACCGGCGGTGCCGGAACGGGTCGATGGGGTGCCCTGCAAAGCGAAATCAAGGGGGCATTCGGGCGCCATGCGAGCTTGCGAGCAGGGCGGCCGAAAGAGGACATTCGCGGCGCAGGGCACCCCGTCGGCCCGTTCCCGCCACAGCCCTTCGAAGCCACACCCGATCGACTCATCGCCAAGCCGCACCCCACGAAGTCCATCCAATCGCCGAAGCAAGAAGGGCCGCCGGCATCACTGCGGGCGGCCCCTCCATTGTGAGCAGCTGGCTCAGTGGCCCGCTCAGTGGCCCGAAGCTCCCGCCGCGCCGATGCCCGTCTCGCTGCGCACCTGCTGCGCCAGGAAACCGGCCTTGTCCTGCAGCGCGCGCTTGCTGCTGTCGAGCACCGAGAAGAGCCAGATGCCGACGAAGCCGATGGTCATCGAGAACAGTGCCGGGCTCGCATACGGGAACCACGCCGAACCCTTGGGGTTGCCGAGCGTCGCTTCCCACACCGCCGGCGACACCACCGTCAGCGCCACCGAGCTGATGAGCCCGAGGAAGCCGCCGATCACCACGCCGCGTGTCGTGCAGCCCTTCCACAGCACGCTCATCAACAGCACCGGGAAGTTGGCGCTGGCGGCGATCGCGAAGGCCAGCGAGACCATGAACGCGATGTTCTGCTTCTCGAACGCGATGCCCAGCACGACGGCGACGATGCCCAGGCACACCGTCGTGATCTTCGAGACCCGCAACTCGTCCTTGCTGTCGGCCTGGCCCTTCTTGATCACCGTGCCGTAGAGGTCGTGCGACACCGCCGAGGCACCGCTGAGCGTGAGCCCGGCCACCACCGCGAGGATGGTGGCGAACGCCACCGCCGAGATGAAGCCGAGGAACACGTTGCCGCCCACCGCGTTGGCCAGGTGCACCGCGGCCATGTTGTTGCCGCCCAGCAGCACGCCCTTGGCGTCGAGGAAGCTCGGGTTGGTCAGCACGAAGGTGATGGCGCCGAAGCCGATGATGAAGGTGAGGATGTAGAAGTAGCCGATCCAGGTGGTGGCCCACAGCACCGACTTGCGCGCTTCCTTGGCGTTGGGCACGGTGAAGAAGCGCATCAGGATGTGGGGCAGGCCGGCGGTGCCGAACATCAGCGCCATGCCGAAGCTGATGGC
>JAEUPC010000085.1 GCA_016789865.1 Rubrivivax sp. | reverse complement strand
GCAGGGGCCGTTGGGGTTCTGGATGCGCACGCCGGAGATGACCTGGCCGGAGGAGGCGGTGATGGGGCCGGAGGCGGTGAAGGAGGACACGCGCGGGCCGGCGCTGCCGCCAGGTGCCGGGGCGGGCGCAGGCGCAGGCGCTGGGGCCGGGGCCGGTGCCGGTGCAGGCGCTGGGGCCGGTGCGGGAACTGGCGCTGGCGCAGGAGCCGGTGCAGGGGCCGGCGCTGGTGCGGGAGCCGGTGTCGAAGCGCCCGCCGCCGCAACTTCCACCCAGCAGGTCTTCAGCGTGCCGACGGCCGGGTCGGTGCCGAACGCGAGGCTGTTGCACAGTACCCCGCCGGAACGGCTTTGCGTGACGCTGCTGGCCTCGGTGCCGAAGCGCACCTTGCGTGCACCCTCGAAGGCGCAGTTCTGGTGTTCGCGCGCACACTGCGCCCAGCCGGTCTGGCTCGACGCGGGGGCGGGAGCCGGTGCCGGTGCCGGTGCCGGTGCCGGAACCGGCGTTGGTGCCGGCAGGGGATCGGCGGGCGCCGGCACCGAGGGCGGGGCGCTGCCGGAAGGGGGCGCTCCATCGACCCAGCAGGTCTTCAGCACGCCGGTGGCCGGGTCGGACCCGAATGCCAGGCTGCTGCACAGCACCCCGGCCGTGCGGGTGGCGACCAGGTGGCTGCTTTCGGTGCCGAAGCGCACGCTGCGGGTACCCGTGAAGGAGCAGACCTGATGCTCGCGCGCGCATGGCGTCCAGTTCCCCATCGCCGGGGCCGGCATGGGTGCCGGCGCGGGTGCGGGGGCGGGCGCTGGGGTGGGGGCAGGCGTGGGCAGCGGACTCGGCGCCGGCACCGACGATTCAACCCAGCAGCTCTTCAATGTCCCGACAGCAGGGTCGCTGCCGAAGGTGATGCTGTTGCACAGCAGTCGCGCGGTGGCGTCTTGTGTCACGTGATTGATCAGGGTGCCGAAGCGCACCCGCCGCGTGCCGTCGAACGAGCACACCTGGTGTTCGCGCGCGCACTCGAGCCAGGGCGTGTCGGCTTCCGCGGCCGCGGCCGCCGCGGCCGCTTCGTTGGGCACGGCCAGCGCGCGTTGGGAAGCTGCGCCCCTTTCCTGCGCCGCGCTGCCGCCGCTGGCCAGGGAGATCTCGTCGCCCTGGCCGCAGGCGGCCAGGCAGGCGGCCATCGCAACGCCCATCCAGAGGCGCGCTGCAGGGTACTTCGTGCTTGTGGTCATCGGTCGCTCCAACGAATCGCGGGTCGGTCCCCCCGAGATGGGGGGTTGACGAAATCGTTGCGAGAAATTGAGCGCTGCAGCGCACGGGAGTTGTTAGCGGGCCGCGGTGCTTCGTAACCTGCCACCCGAATCGGCGCCTCGATCGATGACGAAGTGATTGGATCGGTCAGCCCTGTTGCAGAATGTCCTCGCGGCAGGTCGGGCGCTGCGTGGCTGCGCCGGCCGCCGCTTCACATCGAGCCCGCGGCTTGCACCGGGTAAGACGACCGGGATGCTGAGCACGATCAAACAGACTGTCGCGGCCGCATGGCGCCGCTTCGCCACGCGGGTGCGCCTGGCGCGCTGCAAGGCGCCGCTGCGCAAGTTCGGCACCGACCTGCACGTGGGCACGCGCCCGCGCCTGTGGGCGCCCGAGCGCATCGAGATCGGCGACCACTGCTACCTCGGCCACGAGGTGGTGATCGAGACCAACTGCCGCATCGGGCGCTACGTGATCATGGCCAACCGCGTGGCGCTGGTCGGGCGCCGCGACCACGACTTCCGCGCGCCGGGCGTGCCGGTGCGCTTCGGCCACTGGGTGGGCAGCCTGAAATCGCCCTCGCCGTTCCGTGGCGAGGGGGTCGAGATCGACGACGACGTCTGGATCGGATTCGGCGCCGTGCTGCTCAGCGGCGCGCGCATCGGCCGCGGGGCCATCGTCGCGGCCGGTGCGGTGGTGAAGAACGACGTGGCGCCCTACACCATCGTCGGCGGCAATCCGGCCGTGGTGATCGGGCAGCGCTTCAAGACCGCCGAGGAGATCGCGCGGCACGAGAAGATGGTCGCCGGCGGCACCTATCGCTCCTCGGAGAAGGGATTCGATCACTGGACGGTGCAGCCCGGCCCGCCTTGATCCGCCCGGCACCATTGCTACCTGCCCTGCCGTTCATGCCCGATTCCCCCATCGCCCCCGCGCGCCCGCGCGCCCGCGTCGTCATCACCCAGCATCGCCTGCTGCACTACCGCCAGGCCTTCTTCGACCGCCTGCGCATTGCGGCCGCGGCGCGCGGCATCGAAGTGCGCCTCGTACATGGTCAGCCCTCGGCCACCGAGGCGCTGAAGAAGGACACCGGCCAGCTGCCCTGGGCCGACGTGATGGTCAACCGCTTCTGGCGCGTGCGCGGCGTCGATGTGATCTGGCAGCCGTTCCCGCCCGGGCTGCGTGATGCCGACCTGGTGGTGCTGATCCAGGAGAACCGCATCCTGTCCAACTACCCTTGGCTGCTGCGCATCGGCGTGCGGCCCGGGCAGCGCGTGGCCTACTGGGGCCACGGGCGCAACTTGCAGGCCACCGCGCCCAACGGTCTGCGCGAGCGCTGGAAGCGCTGGTTCGTGAATCGCGTCGATGGATGGTTCGCCTACACGGAGTCGACCCGCGACCTGCTGCAAGGCGACGGCTATCCGCCCGAGCGCATCGCGGTGCTCAACAACGCCATCGACAACGAGCAGTTCCAGCGCGACCTGCGCGCGGTGAGCGACGAGACCCGCGCGGCCTGCCGCGCGCGCATCGGTGCGACAGCCGATGCGCCAGTGGGGCTGTACTGCGGTTCGCTGTACCCCGACAAGCGGCTGGAGCTGCTGCTCGCGGCGGCCGACCGCGTGCAGGCCGCCATGCCGGCCTTCCGCCTCGTCATCGTGGGCGATGGGCCGAGCGGCGACGTCATTTCGGCCGCCGCCGCGAGCCGGCCGTGGCTGCATGCGGTGGGCGTGCAGCGCGGCGCCGAGAAGGCCGCGTGGTTCGCGATCTCGCAGCTGGTCCTCAGCCCCGGGGCCGTGGGGCTGCACGTGCTGGACGCCTTCTGTGCCGGCACACCGATGATCACCACCGGCAACGCCCGCCACGGCCCCGAGGTGGCCTACCTGCGCTCGGGCGAGAACGGGTTCGTCGTCGATGACGATGCGAAGGCCTACGCCGACACGGTGATCGAGCTGCTGCGCAACCCGGCGCGCCTGCAGCGCGTGCGCGACGCGGCCGCCGAGGACGCCCGGCGCTACACGCTGGAGAACATGGTGCAGCGCTTCATCGAGGGCATCGAACGCTGCCTGGCGCTGCCGCCGCTGCGCTGACGATGTGCCGGCGGCGGCCCGGCCTGCCGCCAGCGATGCGCTGCGTGCCGGCGCTTGCAGACGCGGGCCGCAAGGCCGCTATGGCTTGGCGCCCAGCCCTCCCGCGCACAGCTCGCGCGCCAGGGTCTGCCCGGCCACGCGATGACCGGCCTCGTTCCAGTGGCCGAAGCCCATTACCGTGTTCTTGAAGCCGTGCAGGAAGGCCTTGTCGCGCTCGGCGGCGTCGCGCAGCGGCTCAGCCAGCCGCAACACGGCGAAGCCGGCCTTCTCGCCGATCTCGCCGATGCGTCGCTCGGCGTACAGCAGGTCGGGCACGCCCAGCTTCTTCTGCACGGCGGCGCGCTGGGCGGGGTCGGGGTGCACCTGTTCGGCCATCGTCACCACGCCGACGGCGAAGCGCGCCCCACCAGCCGTGGCCTCGCGCTCCAGGCGCGCCAGCAGCGCCTCGGTCACCTGCCAGGCTTCGCGCCAGGCGTCGTCGGCCGGCGGTGCGTAGACCTCCTTGCTGATGCCCAGCTCGAAGGTGTCCTGCGCCTGGCTGGCCGCCTGCTTGAGCTTGCGCACTTCCCAGATCCGCCGCACCTCGTTGACGATCTCGAGCAGCCGCGAGTGGTGGATGCCCACGTACAGCGCACGGCGCAGGAGCGTGGGCCGCAGGCCGCCCTCGAGTACCAGCTCGCCACGCGCATCGAGGGTGTGGATCGGCTTGGGCATGCGCCAGTCGGCCGCGCCGGCGCCCTGCACCACGCGCTTGGAGTTCTCGCCGATGTCGTTGCCCGGGTACAGCGCCAGCAGCACCAGGTCGGGAGCGAAGCGCAACGTGTCCTGGCGCAGCGTGAGCAGCGCCTCGGTGGTGGCGTAGCCGCTCACGCCGAAGTTCAGCACCTCCACCGCCTTGCCGCCCAATGCCGGGCAGCCGGCCAGCGCCTTCTCCATCACCACCGGGAACGACGCCTCGTAGGCCACCTGCCGCGACTCGACGAACGAGTCGCCGAGCACGGCGATGCGGAACGTGCCCGCCGGCTTGGCCAGCTGGCGCTCGGCGTCGCGGTACCCGTGCGCATTGATGCGCACCAGCGCCTCGCCTTCCTTGCGGTACCAGCCCTCCTTGCCGGGGCGCAGCGCCACGCCGCGGGCGGCATCGGGCGTTTCGAACACCGGGTAGGTGATGCCGGCGAGGCGCAAGGTCACCTCGGCCAGCATGAGCGCTGCCACGATGCCCAGGCCGGCCAAGGCCACGCCACCGGCCAGCCGGGACAAGGCCCCTCGCGGCGGCCGAGAGGCGCCCGAAGGCGTGGGCGAACCGGGCGCGGCGCGATCACTCACAGGGGGCTCCTCAGCGTGGCGTGTCGGGGTCGGTGCCGCCGGTGGATGAGGGCTGGGCACGGCTAGGCGCGATCATGCCGGCGCCTGGGTGATCTCGTCCCAGGCCGCCACCGCCAGGCGCTCGTGCGCGCCGCTGCGCAGCGCCTCGACCAGCGCGCGGGCGAGCTGCAGGTCGGTGACCAGTGACAGGCCGGCGTCGGCGGCGTGGCGGCGGATGCGGTAGCCGTCGGGGCGGCCCATCGCGTCGTACTCACGCGGGATGTTGATGACCAGGTCGACGAGCCCGCGGTCCATCACCTCGAATGCACTGAGACCACCGTGGTCGCCCTTGCCCACCGGGGTGGCGGCGATGCCCACGTCGGCCAGCATCTCGGCGGTGCCCGGGGTGGCGTAGATCGGCAGCTTCAGCACCTCGGCGATGACGCGCGCCTCGTCGGCGAACCAGTACTTGTCGGCCACCTTGCCCAGCGACAGCAGCACGCCACGGCGCGGCAGCCGCAAGCCGGTGGCCAACAGCGCGTGGATCAGCGCCTCGCCGAGATCGCGCCCCAGGCAACCCACCTCGCCGGTGGACAGCATCTCCACGCCGAGCATCGGGTCGGCGCCGGTCAGGCGCGAGAACGAGAACATCGGCGCCTTGACGCCGACGAAATCGAGGTCGAGGCTGCGGTTCACGATGTCGCGGCGCACGCCCAGCATGCGGCGCATCGCTTCGGCGGCAAAGTTCTCGCCCACCACCTTGCTGACGAACGGAAAGCTGCGCGAGGCGCGCAGGTTGCACTCGATCACCTTCACCGCGTTGTGGCGGGCCAGGAACTGCATGTTGAACGGGCCGGTGATGGCCAGCTCGCGCGCCAGCAGCGTGGCGATCTGCCGCACGCGGCGGATGGTGGCGATGTACAGCGTCTGCGGGGGCAGCACCAGCGTCGCGTCGCCGCTGTGCACGCCGGCGTCCTCGATGTGCTCGGAGATCGCCCACAGCACGAGCTCGCCGTGGTCGGCCACCGCGTCGATCTCGACTTCGCGCGCGTGGCTCTCGAATTTCGACACCACCACCGGGTGCTCGCGCGACACGTCGGCGGCGCGCGCGAGGATGCGCTTGAGTTCGGCCGGCTCGTGCGCCACCGCCATCGCGGCACCGCTGAGCACGTAGCTCGGCCGCACCAGCACCGGGAAGCCGCCCAGCTGCTCGACGATGGTGTCGGCCGCCGCGACATCGGTGACATGCGCCCAGCGCGGCTGGTCGATGCCCAGCCGATCGAGCAGGGCACCGAACTTGGCGCGGTCCTCGGCGCGGTCGATCGACTCGGCCCGGGTGCCGAGCACCGGTACGCCCGCCTTGGCCAGCGCCAGCGCCAGGTTGTTGGCCACCTGGCCGCCCATGCTGACCACCACGCCGTCGGGCCTTTCGTGCTCGACCAGGTCGAGCACGGTCTCCAGGCTGATCTCGTCGAAGTACAGGCGGTCGCAGATGTCGTAGTCGGTGCTGACCGTCTCCGGGTTGTGGTTCAGCATGATCGACTCGTAGCCGAGCTTGGCCGCCTCCTGCGCGGCGTTCACGGCGCACCAGTCG
>JAEUPC010000155.1 GCA_016789865.1 Rubrivivax sp. | reverse complement strand
CGCTGGCGCGCGGCGCTGAAGGTGGCCAAGACCCCGGTCGACGCGTGGGCGCTGATTGTCGAGAACGCCGAAGCGCGGCGCGACTACCAGAAGGTGCGCGGCATGGGCGGCTTCGTGCGCAGCACCTGGGACGAGGTGAATCAGCTCATCGCCGCGGCGAATGTCTACACGGCCAAGACGCATGGCCCCGACCGCGTGATCGGCTTTTCGCCCATCCCCGCGATGAGCATGGTGAGCTACGCGGCGGGCTCGCGGTATCTGTCGCTGATCGGCGGCGTGTGCATGAGCTTCTACGACTGGTACTGCGACCTGCCGCCGGCCAGCCCGCAGATCTGGGGCGAGCAGACCGACGTGCCCGAGAGCGCCGATTGGTACAACAGCAATTTCATCATCGCCTGGGGCAGCAACGTGCCGCAGACGCGCACGCCCGACGCGCACTTCTTCACCGAGGTGCGCTACAAGGGCGCGAAGACGGTGGCGGTGACGCCCGACTACAGCGAAGTCGCCAAGCTCGCCGACATCTGGATGCACCCCAAGCAGGGCACCGACGCCGCGGTGGCCATGGCGATGGGCCACGTGGTGCTGAAGGACTTCTACTTCGGCGGCAGCGGAAAACCGCGCTCAGCCTACTTCGACGACTACGCGCGCCGCTACACCGACCTGCCGCTCCTGGTGATGCTGGAAGAGCGCACCCTGCCCGACGGCAGCAAGGTGCTCGCCCCCGGCCGCTACCTGCGTGCCAGCGACTTCAACGGCAAGCTCGGCCAGGCCAACAACCCCGAGTGGAAGACGGTGGCTTTCGACACCACCGGCAAGGCGGTGCTGCCCAACGGCTCGATCGGTTTCCGCTGGGGCCCCGAGGGCCGCAGCGACAAGGGCAAGTGGAACCTCGAGGCCAAGGAAGCCCGTGCCAACGAGGACGTGAAGCTCAAGCTCAGCGTGCTCGAAGACGGCAAGCAGGAACACCAGGTCGCCGAGGTCGCGTTCCCGTACTTCGCCGGCGCCGACGTGCCGCACTTCACCGCGAACAAGCAGCAGGGCGACCTGAACCGCGCCAAGGTGGCGGTGGTGCGGCTGCGCCTGGGCAAGGAGGGCGACGAGCGGCATGCGCTGGTGGCCACCGTGTTCGACCTGCAGGCCGCGCAGTTCGGCATCGACCGGGGTCTGGGCAGCGGCGCCAAGAGCTTCGACGACGACGCGGCCTACACGCCGGCGTGGCAGGAGAAGATCACCGGCGTGCCGCGCGAGCAGGTCATCACCGTGGCGCGCCAGTTTGCCGACAACGCCGACAAGACGCACGGCAAGTCGATGATCATCATCGGCGCGGCGATGAACCACTGGTACCACGCCGACATGAACTACCGCGGCGTCATCAACCTGCTGATGCTGTGCGGTTGCATCGGCCAGAGTGGCGG
This sequence comes from Rubrivivax sp., assembly GCA_016789865.1. Classification (GTDB taxonomy): domain Bacteria; phylum Pseudomonadota; class Gammaproteobacteria; order Burkholderiales; family Burkholderiaceae_C; genus Rubrivivax. The sequence goes on along the minus strand of JAEUPC010000155.1, from coordinate 2,173 downwards.
CGGCTGGGCGCACTACGTGGGGCAGGAGAAGCTGCGCCCGCAGACCGGCTGGACGGCACTGGCCTTCGCGCTGGACTGGGCGCGCCCGCCGCGGCAGCAGAACAGCACGAGCTTCTTCTACGCGCACACCGACCAGTGGCGCTACGAGAAGCTGGTGGTCGACGAGATCCTCAGCCCGCTGGCCGACAAGGCCGCCTTCGGCGGCAGCCTCATCGACTACAACGTGCGCGCCGAGCGCATGGGCTGGCTGCCTTCGGCGCCGCAGCTCAAGACCAACCCGCTGAAGGTGGCCAAGGACGCCGCCGCCGCGGGCCTGGACGCCAAGGACTACGTGGTCCAGGCGCTGAAGGACGGCACGTTGCAGATGAGCTGCGAGGACCCCGACGCACCGCAGAACTGGCCGCGCAACCTGTTCGTCTGGCGCTCCAACCTGCTCGGCTCGTCGGGCAAGGGGCACGAGTACTTCCTCAAGCACCTGCTGGGCACCGAGAACGGCGTGCAGGGCAAGGACCTCGGCCCGCAGGAGGCCAAGCCCACCGAGGTGAAGTGGCACGACCAGGCGCCCGAGGGCAAGCTCGACCTGCTGGTGACGCTGGACTTCCGCATGAGCACCACGTGCCTGTACAGCGACATCGTGCTGCCCACGGCCAGCTGGTACGAGAAGAACGACCTCAACACCAGCGACATGCACCCGTTCATCCACCCGCTGTCGGCGGCCATCGACCCGGTGTGGCAAGCCCGCAGCGACTGGGAGATCTACAAGGGCTTCGCCAAGGCGTTCAGCGAGGTCTGCGTGGGGCACCTCGGCGTCGAGAAGGAAGTGGTGCTGACGCCGCTGATGCACGACACGCCGGCCGAGCTGGCGCAGCCCTTCGGCGTGGCCGAGTGGAAGCGCGGCCAGTGTGACCTGGTGCCGGGCAAGACGGCGCCGGCGGTGGCGGTGATCGAGCGCGACTACCCCGCCGTCTACAAGCGCTTCACTTCGCTCGGGCCGTTGATGAGCAAGGTCGGCAATGGCGGCAAGGGCATCACGTGGAACACCGAGACCGAGGTCAAGCAGCTCGGTGACCTCAACGGCGTCGACGCCGAGGGCCGCCCGCGCATCGTCACCGACATCGACGCCTGCGAGGTCATCCTGCAGCTCGCGCCCGAGACCAACGGCCACGTCGCCGTGAAGGCCTGGGAGGCGTTGAGCAAGGCCACCGGCCGCGAGCACGCACACCTGGCGCTGCACCGCGAGGACGAGAAGATCCGCTACCGCGACACCGTGGCGCAGCCGCGCAAGATCATCTCTTCACCCACGTGGAGCGGCCTGGAGAGCGAGAAGGTCTCCTACAACGCCGGCTACACCAACGTGCACGAGTTGATTCCCTGGCGCACGCTGACCGGCCGCCAGCAGTTCTATCAAGACCACCCGTGGATGGTGGCCTTCGGCGAGGGCCTGTCCAGCTACCGCCCGCCGGTGGACCTGAAGACCACGGGCGCGATGCACAACCATCGGCCCAACGGCAACAAGGAGATCCTGCTCAACTTCATCACGCCGCACCAGAAGTGGGGCATCCACAGCACCTACAGCGACAACCTGATCATGCTCACGCTGAACCGCGGCGGGCCGGTGATCTGGCTGAGCGAGGAGGATGCCAGGTCGGCCGGCATCGAAGACAACGACTGGGTCGAGCTCTTCAACGTCAACGGCGCGATCTCGGCGCGCGCGGTGGTCAGCCAGCGCGTCAACCCGGGCATGACGATGATGTACCACGCGCAGGAGAAGATCATCAACGCGCCGGGCTCGGAGATCACCGGCCACCGCGGCGGCATCCACAACTCGGTGACGCGCATCGTCACCAAGCCCACGCACATGATCGGCGGCTACGCGCAGCTCAGCTACGGCTTCAACTACTACGGGACCATCGGCACCAACCGCGACGAGTTCGTGGTGGTGCGCAAGATGGCCAAGGTCGACTGGCTCGATACGCCGCGCGACGACCAGCTGGCGCGCGTCTATCAGGCCCAGGGCGAGAACCCCTGAAGCCCGCCCACACCGATCGATAGGAGTCAAACCATGAAAGTACGTGCACAGATCGGCATGGTGCTGAACCTGGACAAGTGCATCGGCTGCCACACCTGCAGCGTGACGTGCAAGAACGTCTGGACCAGCCGCCCGGGCGTCGAG
>JAEUPC010000107.1 GCA_016789865.1 Rubrivivax sp. | reverse complement strand
GCTTCGAGGCCGCGTGCGAGTACACGAGCCTGAAGGATCTGGCCGAGGCGCAGCATCCGTTTGCCGAGTTTGCGGTGCTGTAGTCGCCGCATGGGCCTGGCCGCGCCCCCCACAGCGCAGCGCGGGATCGGGCGGGCGTGCTGCGCAGGGCAGCGCGGGTTCGGCCCGACGGGGTGCCCAGCTCCGCGAATGTCCTTTTTCGAGTGACCAGCAAAGCTGGGCACTCGAAAAAGGACATGAGCGACGCCGACCACCCGGCGGCCTTGGCGCGCCATGCGCTACAGAGTAAGTCCCCCGACCCGACTCGACGTAACCCGACTCAACCCACCCCGCCACCGCCCACCACAGCCGCCCCCGCCACGCTCAATCCAGCGTCACTTCAGCGCGCACCGTGCCCGCCCGATCCGCCGTGGCCGTGAGTGCGATGGCTGCGCCGCGCGGCCCGCTCACCACCCATTCGACGACCGCCCGGTCGCCAGTGACGTCGCGGTTGATCTGGAACGCCTGCAGCGAGGTCTTCGGTGCGTGTCCTTCGAGGTGCCCGGCCTCGACGCGTTCGTGCCCGCTGACCAGTGCCACGCCCGGCGGCAGGTGGATCTGGAACACCGCGCCGCGCGCCACCTTGCGCTCCAGCGCCCGCTTGCTGATGTACGAAGGCAGGTAGCCGGCGTTGGCTACCGCAAAGCGGATGCGCCAGTTGCCGGGGCCGAGCGCGCGCACCTCGGTGCGCAGCACCTCCAGCCTGGGCAGCGACAGCGCCAGCTGCGTGAGCCAGCCGGGGAAACGCGCCGCCTCACGCTCGCGCAGGTGCGGCGGCGGGTTGCGCCAGAAATTGAGCTTGTCCCAGCCGCCCAGTTCCACCTCGCCCAGCTGCGGGTGGCGGAACGGGTACCACGCCACGTGCGCGAGCCCGCCGCACTGCTCGTCGCTCCACCTCAGCAGCTTCAGGTCGTCTTCCACCGGGTGGTCGCGGTACCACTCCACCCACTGATAGTCGGTGATGCCGGCTTCCTTGTTCGGCGCCCAGATCTCCACCGTCCAGAACAGCGCCCCCAGGTGCTCGTAGACCCAGTCCTGCGTGCCGGTGATGATCTCCTTGGGGTGGTACTTGAACTCGTGGTAGATGCTGATGGCCGGGTAGCCGGTGAGCTTGGCGCCGAGGTCGGACAGGCGCTTGTACATCCACAGGTCCTCGGGCGTCATGTCGTCGTCACTCTGCGTGCCCATCGGCCGCAGGATCACGCCGCTGTGCGTGTGGAAGCTCACCGCCGCGCCGATGTTCGGGTGCTTGACGATGAAGTCGACCATCGCGCGCACTTCGGGCTCGCTGGTCGGGTAGGGGCCGGCGCCGGCCTGCTCGAACTCCTGGCGCCAGTAGGCCGGAAAGTTGCGGTTGAGGTCCAGGCCTTCGCGGTCCTTGTTGGCCTTGACCTTGATGCCGTCGAAGTTCTTCAGCGTGCCCTCGGGCATCAGGCGGTAGTACTCGCCGCCGAACTCGCCGGGTTCCCGCGGCACCATCAGCCGCGGGTCCTGCGCGCACTTCTTGTACGGCCCGTGCGGATCGGCGATGCGCATCATCAGCACGCGACCGTCGCCGTCGACGTCTTCGACCGTCAGGCCCTCGACCGCCTCCTCGTCATGGGGATACGGCCGCGTGCTGCTGCGGATGTGCCGCGGTCGGTCGGCCAGCGCCAGCTCGGCGCCGTCGGGGTTCAGCCGCGGCACGAGGTAGACGGTGCGCGTGTCCAGCAGCTGCCGCACCTGCGCATCACCGTCGTAGCCGCTGACGAGCTGGTGCAGCCAGTACAGGCACGCGGTGCTGGCCGTCAGCTCGGCGGCGTGGATGTTGCCGTCGACCCAGAACGCCGGCTTGTCCTCGTGCGCACCGCTGTCGCGCCGGGTGACGATGACGAGCCAGATGTCGCGCCCTTCCCAGCTCTTGCCCAGCGACTGCAGCTGCACCAGGTGCGGCGCGGCCAGCGCGTAGTCCTGCAGCAGCCGGGACAGCTCGGCGTGGCGGTGGAAACGATCGAAACGCGGCGTGGGCAGCGGGGGGGTCTTTTCGGCGGGCATGGCAGGCGCGGACAGCGTGAAATGGCAGCCACTCCGCAGGGGAGCCCCGGGGCCGGCCGCCGACCTGGCATGCTAGTGCGTGCCCCCGGGGCTGCGCCCCGGGCCTTTCACTCACTGCCCCTTGAACATGGCCTGGAAGTGGCGCGACACCGGCAGCCGCTCGTCGCGGCCGCGCAGCGTGAGGTGCATGTGGCCCTCGTCCACGCGCACGGCACTGGCGACGTGGCGGTGGTTGACGATCACCGAGCGGTGCACCTGCCAGAACTCGCGCTCGTCCAGCTGGGCCAGCAGCTCCTTCAGCGGCGTGCGGATGAGGGCGTCGCCGGCGGCCGTGACGACGCGGGTGTAGCGCGCATCGCTTTCGAAGTAGATGACTTCATCGACGCGGATCATGCGCACCTCCCGGCCAACGGCGGCCTGCAGCACCGTCAGCGGTGCAGTGGGGCGTTTGAACCCGGCGGCCAGCCGCTCGATCAGGGCCTGCAGCGCAGCGGCAGCGGCAGCGGCATCGCCATCTCCGGCCGCCGGTGCGGCCAGCGCCTCGTCGGCGTGGTCGGCTCCCGCCGGGGCGGCCCGCGGCGCCAGGCGCTGGCGCAACCGCGCCAGCGCCTGGCCGAGCCGCTCGCGCTCCACCGGCTTGAGCACGTAGTCCACGGCGCCTGCGTCGAACGCAGCCAGCGCGTGGTCGCCGAAGGCACTGACGAAGACCACCGGTGTGCGCCCGCCGATGCGGCGCGCGACCTCGATGCCGCTCAGGCCCGGCATGCGGATATCCAGCAGGCACAGGTCGGGTTCGAGCTCCAGATAGCGGTCCCAGGCATCGACGCCGTTGGCCGCCGTCTCGATGCGGAGGCCCGGCCAGGCTTCGTGCAGCGCGGCGACCAGCTGCTCGCGCGGCGCCTCCTCGTCGTCGGCGACGAGGGCGATGGTCGGCATCTCACTCATGGGCGGGCACTCCGGCGGCACCGGCGGCGTCGGCCGCATCAGCGCGGGCGGCCCGCACCGCTGCGCCCCGGTGCGTGGTGGCGGCGCGCCAGGGCAGCCGCAGCTCTGCCCGGCAACCACCGGCCTCGCGCGGGCGCAGGCTCAGCCGGGCCGCTTCTCCCCGGGTAAGCGCGAGCCGCTCGCGGCAGTTGCGAAGGCCCAGGCCGTCGGCCGCATCGGGCGCCAGCCCGGCGCCGTCGTCCTCGACCACGACCACCGCCTCGTCGCCCAGCCGCACTGCGCTGACCGACACCTGCCCGCCGCGCAGGGCCGGCTCGATGCCGTGGACCACGGCGTTCTCGACCAGCGTCAGCACGATGCCCGGCGGCAGCTCCAGCGTGGCAACTTCGGGCGCGACGTGCAACTGCCACGCGAGCCGAGCACCCAGCCGGGCCTGCATCACCTGCAGGTACCGGCGCACCACCTCCACTTCGTCGGCCAGCGTCAGCGTCGGCCGCGAGAACATCGGCAGCGTCGCGCGCAGGTAGCCGGTCAGCGCCTCCAGCACCGGCGCGGCGCGGGCGTCGCGCGTGGCCACCCAATGCTGCAGCGAAGCCAAGGTGTTGAACAGGAAGTGCGGCTCGAGCTGCGCCGCAGTCAGCCGCTGCGCCATTTCCAGCGCCCGATCGCGCTCGTCCATCTCCGCCAGCCGCATCTGCACGTACTGATGCCGATACACGATGACGAACCACAACCCGAACGAGCCGGAGATCATCAGCACGGCGACGGCCGCGGTCGCCTCGCGCGCCACCTGATGGCCCTTGAGCAGCCAGCCGAAGACGAAGCCGCAGGCCACAGCCATCAGCCAGTAGCCCACACGCGGCACGCGGGCCGAGGGGTTGGCCCAGGCGCGCAGGCCCAGCCAGGACAGCAACGCGACGTAGACCACGGTCACCACGGGAACCACCCACGGCCCGTCGCGGCCGAAGACCCACAGGATCGCCGAGGTGGGCAGCGCGAGGTTGAGCGCGACGCTCAACCGCACCGTGGGGCTCATCGGCTCGGGCAGGGCCCGTGCCAGCTCGGCGGACGTGAAGCGCCGGCGCGGCAGCGACAGGAACACCGTGCGCCAGTCAACGGCGGCAAGGGTCGGGTGTCTGAACGGCGACATGCGGGCAGTCTAGGCGGCGCCGCAGCCGCGGCGCCCAGGGCCTGCGCGAACGGGCGACCGGGCCGCCAACCTGCGGACCGGGCGGATGAACGGCGGGCGCGGGGCGCCGGTGGCGCGGCGCAGCCGCGTCAATGGCGCGTCAAGGGCACGTCACATGGGTGCGGAAGCTCACCGCGGCGTTTCGCCATCGACGCCCTCAGCTCGCCCGGGCCAAGACGCGCCCGGGGCTCGCCGGCGGCGGGGCCCAGCCGCTCGCACGTGGAGCACATTGCCTTCTCGTCCCTGCTCGCCGGCGCGCCGCGCGGCGGCGCGCACGCTACTCGGTCAGCAGCTTGCGCATGCCGCGAAGGCTCAACAGGAACCCGGGGTTCTGACGCTCCTCGATGACCGCGCTCATGCGCGCCATGATGCGCGGGCTCTTGTTGGCGCGCCAGATCACGAGATCGGCCAGCCACGGGTGGTCGTTGACGCGGCTGGCCCTTTCGTACAGATCGAACTTGGGCTTCAGCGCGGTGAGGCCGGCTTCGTAGCGCCGCCGGATGAGACCGTCGTTGGCAGGGTCGCTGCGCGGCGCGGCCAGCAGCGCATCGGCGGCCAGCAGGCCGGTCTCCAGCGCCTTGCCGATGCCTTCGCCGCTGAAGGCGTACGTGCTGCCGGCGGCTTCGCCGGTGACGAGCAGACCGTCGCGCGACCAGCGCGCGCCCAGCAGCGAGCAGCGCAGCGGCGCCCCCTTCAGCTCGCCCAGGCGCTCGCCCTCGGCCATCAGCTGCCGAGCCGGCCCGTAGACCTCGCCGAAGATCTCGAAGAAGCGGCGCAGGTTGACGTGGTCGAGCTTGTGACCCTTGCCGCTGCCCAGCTTCGAGTGGCTGCCCGGGTGCCCGGCGCCGATGTTGAACACGCCGCCGGGCCCGGGGAAGATCCAGCCGTAGCCGCCACGCATGCGCGGGTGCCAGACGAACTGCAGTTGCCTCAGCGTGGCCGCCAGCCCCGGGTGGCGCACGTAGGTGCGCAGCGCCACGCCACTGGGTGTGTGGCGCTCGCACATGCCGGCGGCGGCCAGCGCCTGCGGGGTGGCGCCGGTGGCCAGCACCACCCAGCGGGCCTGCACTTCGTGCGTTTGCCGCGGTTCGTCGGTGGCGGCCTGCGTGGCGGCGCTGCGCAGGCGCGCGCCGACCACGCGCCCGGCCTCGTCCTGAAGCGGCGCCTCGAAGCGCCACGGCGTGGCCAGCCGCGCGCCGGCGCGCTCGGCCGCACGCACCAGCACTTCGTCGAGCACCTTGCGCGGCAGCACCGACAGCGTGCCCGGCACGTCGCACTGCCCGCCGCGCGGGCCGACGCAGCGCACGTGCTGCGCCGACTGCCATGACGCCGCCAGCTCGTCGTAGACGCCGAGCAGGCGCAGTGCCTGGTGGGCATCCGGGATCAGCCCGTCGCCGCAGGTCTTGTCGCGTGGGAAGTCGTGCTGGTCGACCAGCAGCACCTCCACTCCCGAGGCGGCCAGCCGCTGTGCGCAGGCGCTGCCGGCGGGACCGGCGCCGACGATCAGCACGTCGCAGCGCGCCGGCGGCAAGCCGGCCGGCGCGCCTGCAAGGCGCCCTGGAACAGCGGTGCTGGCGGCATGCTCAGGCATGGGGCAGCGATTATCGCGACGGCCCGGGGCCCGCCGCGCTCCTTCACGGCGGCGATGCCCCATCACGCACCGGATGGCACCGGGTGGCACCGGGTGGCACCGGGCGGCCCGGCACCGCTTGATCGCCCTCAACCCCCGCCGGCAAAGGGCCGCGCAAGATGGCCACGAAGCGATGGAGACGCCTCGATGAGCACCCACCTGACCGCTGGCCAACGCGCCTGGCTGCGCACGGAACTCGAGCAAAGGCATCGGCAGCTCGAGCGGCGGCTGGACGATCACCGCGGCGGCCGCAGCCGCATCGAGTACGCGCGCGAGACGCGCACGCAGGACGACGACGACGCCCCCCAGCGCGAAGGTGAGCGCGAGGTGGACCTGGCGCTTTCGGACTTCGAGACGCAGGAGTTCACCGAGGTCGCCGAGGCACTCGGGCGGATGGATCGTCAGGACTACGGCCTGTGCGTGGACTGCGGCGGCGACATCGCCTTCGACCGCCTGCGCGCCGAACCCTGGGCCAGCCGCTGCGTCGGCTGCGCTTCGGCACGCGAGAAAGAAGCGGCCAGGCGGCGCTGACGATCGCGGCGCCGGGTGCGTCTGGCACGGCTGACGAGGCCGGCGCGCGCGTCGGGGCCAGGTGAAGCTGCGCCGGGCCTGGGCGGCGTGCCCGCGGCATGGCGCCAGCGCGCCGAGAATGGGGTGACCGCCACCTGCCGCGCCCGGCGGCCCATCCCTGCGACCCACAGGAGCTCGCCTCGACATGGATGACGTGCACGACTCCTTCTCGCGCGAGTACGACGAAGCGCGCGCCAGGTTCCTCGCCGCGGCACTGCACCTTGGCGCGAAGGTGCGGCATTGGCCCCACCCGCTGCCCGGCCCGCAGGGCCAGCCGCTGGCCACCGACAGTGCCTGGGTCGGCGCCGACGACGCCACGCGCGTGCTGGTGGTGCTGTCGGCGACCCATGGGGTGGAGGGTTTTGCCGGCAGCGGCCCGCAGATCGACCTGCTGCGCGGCCCGCTGCCCGCCTTGCTGCCGCGCGACACGGCGCTGTTGCTGGTGCATGCCGTCAATCCGCACGGTTTCGCGTGGGGGCGCCGCGTCACCGAGGAGAACGTCGACCTGAACCGCAACTGGGTCGACTTCTCGCAGCCGCTGCCGGCCAACCCGGGCTACGGGCTGCTGCGCGAGCACTACAACCCGACGAGCCTGGAGCCGGCGGCGCTGGCGCGGCACGAAGCGGCCATCGACGCCTACCGGGCGCAGCACGGCATGCATGCCGAGCGCGTGGCGCGCAGCACCGGCCAGTACACCGACCCGCACGGCATCTTCCACGGCGGCACCGCACCCACCTGGGCGCGGCGCACCAGCGAGGCGATCCTCGCCGAACACCTCGGCCCTGCGAAGGCGGTGGCGATCGTCGACATGCACACCGGCCTCGGCCCCTACGGCTATGGCGAGCCGATCTGCAACCACGCACCCGGCGGGGAACGCGCCGAGCGCGCGCGGCGCTGGTGGGGCCCGAGCATGACCGAACCGCTGCGGGGCACCTCGTCGTCGCAGGAGAAGACCGGGCTCACCGAGTTCGGCTACGAACGCGCGCTGGGCCATGCCGACATCGCCTTCGTGGCGCTGGAGTTCGGCACCTTCGGCCCGCCGCATGGCGAGATTGCGCTGCGCGACGACGCCTGGCTGTGGCAGCACGGCGATCCGCGGGCGCTGGCCGACCCGCTCACCGCGCGCATCCGCCGCGCGCTGCAGGATTACTTCTACCCGCCGCGCGACGATTGGAAGGAAGCGGTGCTGTGGCGTTCACGACAGGTTTTCCGCCAGGCGCTCGAAGGGTTGGCTGGCGGCGCGGCGCATTGAGAGCGAGCACCGGGATAATCCGGCACAACGACCGACCCGGAGCCCGAGGGCCATGCCGATCCACGAATACGTCTGCCAGGACTGCGGCGAGCAGTTCGAGAAGCTCGTGCGCGCCAGCGACACACCCGAATGCCCGCGCTGCCACTCGGTGGCGCTGGAGAAGAAGCTGTCGGTGTTTGCCACCGGCGGCAGCGAAGGCGGCAAGCTGGCCGAGATGGCGGCGATGGGCCCCTGCGGGACCTGCGGCAACCCGAACGGGCCGGGGTCGTGCGGCTTCGCGCCGCATTGATCGCAGCGAAGCTCAGGCGCCCTTGACCTTCAGCCGCCAGGCGTGCAGCAGCGGCTCGGTGTAGCCGCTGGGTTGCGCCAGGCCCTTGAAGACGAGGTCGCAGGCCGCCCGGTAGGCGGCTGAGCGGTCGAAGCGGCCGGCCATGTTCTGGTAGGCCGGGTCGCCCGCGTTCTGCTTGTCCACCACCGCGGCCATGCGCTCGAAGGTGGCCCGCACCTGTGCTTCGCTGACCACGCCGTGGTGCAGCCAGTTGGCGATGTGCTGGCTGCTGATGCGCAGCGTGGCGCGGTCTTCCATCAGGCCCACGTTGTGGATGTCGGGCACCTTGCTGCAGCCGATGCCCTGGTCGACCCAGCGCACCACGTAGCCGAGGATGCCCTGGGCGTTGTTGTC
>JAEUPC010000064.1 GCA_016789865.1 Rubrivivax sp. | reverse complement strand
CCGAACTACCACTCCCCATCGGACCACGCCGGTCTGCTGCAGCCGCAGCCTGGCGTGAGCCTGTCGGTGAACCTCGTGGCCGATGTGCAGGACGCCCTGCTCATGGCGATGACCGACCTCAAACGGCTCGAAGGCCTGCTTGACCACGCCACGGGCAACCTGCTGGAGCGGTTTTCCACCGCCAACCATGCCCTGGCCCACCTGGCCGGTAATGACAGCGACGACCTGCTGCGCATCCGCCACGCCCTGCACCAGGCGGTGACCGAACTGCAGTTCCACGACATGGCCACCCAGCTGATCGTGCACACCAGCAAGGTGCTGCAGGGCTGTGCCTGGAAGCTGGCCGACGAATCCATGGAGCCCGAAGACGGCGAACTGCCGGTCTGCGTGGACCCCACGCCCGACCGGCCCAGCCCGGTGACCCAGAACGAGATGGACGCCGGTTCCATCGACCTGTTCTAAAGCGCAACCCCCATTTGCCGATATCTGTTCGAAACACGGAGCTCCCCCATGCAATCGATTCTCGCCGTTGACGACTCGGCCTCCATGCGCAAGATGGTCGCCTTCACCCTGACCGGGGCCGGTTTCCACGTGGTGGAAGCGGTGGACGGCCAGGACGCCTTCGAGAAGGCGCAGACCCATGCCATCGACCTGGTCCTGACCGACCAGAACATGCCCCGCCTGGACGGTCTGGGCCTGACGAAAAAGCTGCGCGAGCACCCCAAATTCAAGGGCACGCCCATCCTCATCCTGACCACCGAGTCCAGCGATGCGATGAAGCAGGCCGGCCGCGCCGCGGGCGCCACCGGCTGGCTGGTCAAGCCCTTTGATCCGGGCCGTCTGATCGAGGTGATCCAGAAAGTCATCCGCTGAAGCCGCGGACACCCTGTTCCGCGAGGAGAGCCCCATGACTGAAATGACCCAAGAAAGCGCCGGCGGCGGCAACTTCGACCTGACCCAGTTCTACCAAATCTTCTTTGAGGAGGCGGGCGAGAACCTGGAGCAGATGGAACAGATGCTGCTGGCCCTGGACGTCGAGAACGCCGACGACGAGGAACTCAACGCCATCTTCCGCTGCGCCCACTCCATCAAGGGCGGCGCCGCCACCTTCGGCTTTGCCGACGTGGCCGAGCTGACGCACGAGATGGAGACGCTGCTGGACAAGCTGCGTCGCCACGAGCTGCAGGCCACCCCACCGATGGTGGACGCGCTGCTCGCTTCGGGCGACGCGCTGCAGGAAATGCTCGCGCGCCACCAGGGCAACGGTGCCGCCGCCATCGACACGCGCGAGCTGCTGGCCACCATCCGGGCCCTCGTGCGCAGCGAATCTGCCGGCACCCCGGCGCGCGGCGGCGGCACGGCCGGCGCAGCCCAAGGCAGCGCACCCGTCGCGCCGCGGGGCCCCGGCGCGGCCGCGGCACCCGCCACCACATCCGGCGCGCCGGCCGATGCGTCCGCGGGCACCCGTGAGCTCGACCTCACGCTGGGGCCGCTGGCCGATGTCGCCGTGGCCGACAACGTCGTCGCGCTGTTCAAGGAGATCGCCGACCTGGGCAGCATCGAGCCGCTGGACGGCGGCCGGGCCGAAGACGGGATACGGCGCTTCCGCGTCGTCACCCGCTGCCCCGACAGCGAACTCGTCGACCTGTTCGGCTTCCACGTCGCGCGCGAGCAGGTATGCCTCGCGCCGGCGCACGCCGGTTACGGCTTCCACGAAGGCGCGCCGGGCGCGCCACGCGCCGACGCGCCGGCGGCGCCCGCGCCGGCCGACCCGGGCTACGGCTTCTTCGAAGATGCGCCCGGCGCCCCGAAGGCCGCTGCCGCCACGCCCGCTGCCGCGCTCGGCGCGGACCCGGCGCCCGAAGCACCGGCACAGCCGGCGGCCGCCGCACGCGGGGCCCCGGCCAAGGCCGACAAGCCGGCCGCCGCCGCCGAGGCCAGCACGCTGCGCGTGTCGGTGGAGAAGGTCGACCAGCTCATCAATCTGGTCGGAGAACTCGTCATCACTCAGGCCATGCTGGCGCAGACCGGCAAAGGCGTGGACAACGCGCTGCACCAGCAGCTGGCCGCCGGCCTGGCCGACCTCGAGCGCAACACCCGCGATCTGCAGGAAGCCGTGATGGGCATCCGGATGATCCCGATGTCGATGGTCTTCAACCGCTTCCCGCGCATGCTGCGCGACCTGGCCGGCAAGCTGGGCAAGAAGGTCGAGCTGGTGCAGGTGGGCGAGGCCACCGAGCTGGACAAGGGCCTGGTCGAGAAGATCACCGACCCGCTCACGCACCTGGTGCGCAACAGCTGCGACCACGGCATCGAGCTGCCGGAGGCGCGGCGCGCGGCCGGCAAGGCCGAGCACGGCACCATCACGCTGGTGGCCAGCCACCAGGGCGGCAGCCGCGTCATCGAGGTGCGCGACGACGGCCGCGGGCTGAACCGCGCCAAGCTGCTGGCCAAGGCCCGCGAACGCGGCCTCGACGCCCCCGACTCGATGACCGACCCCGAGGTCTACGGCCTCATCTTCGCCGCCGGCTTCTCCACCGCCGAGCAAGTCACCGACGTCTCCGGCCGCGGTGTGGGCATGGACGTGGTGAAGAAGAACATCACCTCGCTGGGCGGCACGGTCGAGATCGACAGCGCCGAGGGCTACGGCATGACGGTGCGCGTGCGCCTGCCGCTGACGCTGGCCATCATGGACGGCATGAGCGTGGGGGTGGGCGACGAGTGCTACATCCTGCCGCTGGCCAGCGTGGTGGAGTCGTTCCAGGTCGGCAAGGACACCATCAAGACCATCGGCGGCAGCGGCCGGGTGGTGGAGGTGCGCGACGAGTACATGCCGGTGATCGACCTGGAGCGCGTGTTCGGCGTGCCGCGCTTCGACTTCGAGCATGTCAGCAACATCATGGTCGTGGTCGAAGCCGAGGGCGGCCGCGTCGCGCTGCTGGTCGACGAACTGCTCGGCCAGCAGCAGGTGGTGGTGAAGAACCTCGAGGCCAACTACCGCAAGGTGCCCGACGTCTCGGGCGCCACCATCCTCGGGGACGGGCGGGTCGCGCTGATCCTCGACATCGGCGCGCTGGTGCGCCGTTCGCGCCATTGAGGCGCCGCCGTCCGCCGG
>JAEUPC010000061.1 GCA_016789865.1 Rubrivivax sp. | reverse complement strand
CGATCTGCAGCACGTAGTCGAAGCCCTTGGCCAGCGTCTCGTCGGAGGTCTCCTGGCCGACGATGATCTCCACCAGCGGCATCTTGTCCACCGGGCTGAAGAAGTGCAGGCCGATGAAGTTCTTCGGCCGCGCGCTCGCCTGCGCCAGGCCGGTGATCGGCAGCGTGCTGGTGTTGGAGGCGAACACCTGGTCGGCGGCAAGCACCGCCTCGGCCTTCCTGGTCACATCGGCCTTGATCGCGCGGTCTTCGAACACCGCCTCGATGACGAGGTCGCAGCCGGCGAGGTCTTCGTAGTTCGTCGTTGCCTTGATCTTCGCCAGCAGCGCATCGCGCTTCTCGGGCGTGCTGCGGCCCTTCTTCACTGCCTTGTCGAGCAGGCCTTGCGAGTAGGCCTTGCCTTTGTCGGCGGCCTCCTGCGTGGTGTCGAGCAGCACCACGTTCATGCCGGCCTTGGCCGAGACATGCGCGATGCCGCCACCCATCATGCCCGCGCCGAGGATGCCGAGCTTGCCCACCTTGGCCGGCGGCACACCCTGCGGGCGCGAGGCGCCCTTCTTGATGGCGTTCAGCTGGTACCACAGCGTATTGATGATGTTCTTCGATTCCTGCGAAATCACGCAGGCCGCGAAGTAGCGGCTTTCCACCACGCTGGCGGCTTCGAAGTCGAGCAGGCCACCTTCGAAGATGCTGCTCATGATGTGCCGCACCGCCGGGTAGTTGCCCCAGGTCTTCTGGCTTGCGACCGAAGGCGCGATGGCCCACATCTGCACCACCGCAGGCGTGCGGCTGTCGCCGCCGGGGAACTTGAACTTCGGCTGGTCCCAGGGCTGCCTGGCCTTCGGGTTGGCGGCGATCCAGGCGCGCGCCTTGGCCATCAGTTCGTCGCGGTCCTTGGCCAGGTCGGACAGCAGGCCCATGTCCTTGGCCTTGGTCGGCGCGATGTCGTTGCCTTCGCCGCAGATCTGCAGCGCCGTCTGGATGCCCACGAGGCGCGGCAGCCGCACCGTGCCGCCGCCGCCGGGCAGCAAGCCCAGTTTCACCTCGGGCTGGCCGAGCTTGAGCCTGGGGTCGTCAATCGCGATGCGCGCGTGGCAGGCCAGCGCGATCTCCAGGCCACCGCCCAGCGCATGACCGTTGATCGCCGCCACCACCGGCTTGCCCTGCATCTCCAGCTGGCGCAGCACCTTCTTCATCGCCATGCCGGCTTCGAAGGGTTCTTCCGGCTTCGTCCACTTGCTCATGCGGTCGAGGTCGCCGCCGGCGCAGAAGTCGGCCTTGCCGCTGGTGAGGATCATCCCCTTCACTGCCGGATCGGCCAGCTTCCCGATCGCCGCGGCGATGCCTTCCATCAGCACGTCGCCCACCACGTTCATCGGCCGGCCGGACAGGTTCATCGTCGCGACGAGGATGCCGTCGCTGCCCACTTCAAGACTAACCGCGCTCATTCCAAGCCTCCGACATTCAAGTGACACCAACCGAGCCAAGTGGCCGTGGCGGAACCGGCTCTGCCGGGCCGCTCACGCCTCCCCCTCGAGGGGGAGGCGGCCGCAGGCCGCTTCGGGGGTTGGCCATCTCACACCCGCTCGATGATGGTGGCGATGCCCATGCCGCCGCCGACACAGAGCGTGGCCAGGCCCGTCGAGAGGTCTCGGCGCTCCAACTCGTCCAGCAGCGTGCCGAGGATGACGCAGCCGGTGGCGCCCAGCGGGTGCCCCATGGCGATGGCGCCGCCATTCACGTTCACCCGGTCCATCTCCACGCCGAGGTCGCGCGCGGTCTTCATCGGCACCACGGCAAACGCCTCGTTCACCTCGAAGAGGTCGATGTCCTCGGGCTGCATGCCGGCCTTGGCCAGCGCCTTGCGGCACGCCGGCGTCGGGCCGGTGAGCATGATGGTGGGTTCGCTGCCGATCACCGCCGCAGCGCGGATGCGCGCCCGCGGCTTCAGGCCGGCCTTCCTGCCCGCGGCCTCGTTGCCCACCAGCATCAGCGCGGCGCCGTCGACGATGCCGCTGCTGTTGCCCGCGTGGTGCACATGCTCGATGCGCTCCACCGTCGTGTACTTGCGCAGCGCCGTGCCGTCGAAGCCCATCTGGCCGATCATCGCGAAGCTCGGTTCGAGCTTGGCCATCGCCTCCATGCTGGCGTTGTCGCGGATCGTCTCGTCGCGGTCGAGCATCAAGAGGCCCGCGATGTCGCGCACCGGCACCAGGCTCTTGGCAAAGCGCCCCTCGGCGCGCGCCGCCGCAGCGCGTTGATGCGAGCGCAGCGCGAACGCATCGACATCGCTGCGGCCCCAGCCTTCGAGCGTGCCGATCAGATCGGCGCCGATGCCCTGCGGCACGAAGCCCGTCTTCTGGTTGATGCGCGGGTCCATCACCCACGCGCCGCCGTCGCTGCCCATCGCCCAGCGGCTCATGCTCTCCACGCCGCCGGCCACCACCAGGTCTTCGAAGCCGCTCTTGACCTTCGCGGCAGCGAGGTTCACTGACTCCAGCCCGCTGGCGCAGAAGCGGCTTTGTGTCACGCCGGCCACCGTCTGCGCCCATTCGGCATCCAGCACCGCGGTGCGCGCGATGTCGGCGCCCTGCTCCCCCACCGGCGTGACGCAGCCGAGCACCACGTCGTCCACCAGCGACGTATCGAGCGCATTGCGCTGCTGCATCGCCTGCAGCAGCGTGCGCAGCAGCCATACGGGCGTCGCCTGGTGCAGGCTGCCGTCCTTCTTGCCTTTGCCGCGCGGCGTGCGCACGTGGTCGTAGATAAAGGCCTCGGTCATCGTGTCCTCGCAGATCGTCGGAACGTCGAACTCATTTGTTCATCAGGAACTTCAGCAACCGGTCGGCAAAGCGGCCGTACGGCGGCCCCATGAACTTCAGCGCCGACACCGGCGCCTGGTAAAACACCGGCCGAAGCTTGGAGAAGGTGTCGAAGCCTTCGCGCCCATGGTAGTGGCCCATGCCCGAGGGGCCCACGCCACCGAACGGCAGGTCGTGCTGGCCGACGTGGAACAGCGCGTCGTTGACCGACACCCCGCCGCTCATCACGTGGTCGAGCAGGTGCTGCACGGTGCGCGCGTCCTTGCTGAACGGGTAGAAGGCCAGCGGGCGGTCGCCGGCGTTCACCGCGCGCACCACCTCGTCGAGCTGGCGGTACGGGCGGATCGGCAGGATCGGCCCGAAGATCTCGCGCTGCATCAGCGCGCAGTCGGCCGGCGCATCGAGCACGATGTGCGGCGCGATCTTGCGCGTGGCCGCATCGAAGGCCGGCCCCGGCAGCAGCGGCAGCACGCGCGCGCCGCGCTCGCGCGCTTCGTCCAGCGCGCGCATGAGCCGCTCGAACGAGCGCTGGTCGATGATCGACGTGTAGTCGGGCGAAGCGAGCGTGGGGTAGCGCGCCGGCATGATGGCCTGCGCCAGCCGCACGAACTCGTCCACCTTGCCCTCGGGCAGCCAGGCATGGTCGACCGTGGTGCAGATCTGCCCGGCGTTCAGGCACTTCACGAACAGGATGCGCTCGGCCGCAGTCTGCAGCGGGAAGTCGTCGCACACGATGGCCGGCGCCTTGCCGCCGAGTTCCAGCGTCACCGGGCACAGGTTGGCGGCCGCGGCGGCCATCACCGCACGGCCGGTGGTGCCCGAGCCGGTGAACAGCAGGTGGTCGAACGGCAGCTTGGAGAACTCGATGCCCACGCCGCCCGTCTCGTCGAAGAACTGCAGCTTCTCGGGCGGGAAGTACTTGGGCGCCTTGTCGATGAGCAGCGCGGCCAGCCGGCGCGAGTTTTCGCTCATCTTCACCATCGCGCGGTTGCCGGCGGCGAAGATGTAGGTCAGCGGCACGAAGCTCAGGTTGACCGGAAAGTTCCACGGCACGATGGCGCCCACCACGCCCAGCGGCTGGGGGATGACGCGGTTGCGCGCCAGCGGAAAGGTCATCCAGTCCACACCGCGGCGCTGCGGCCTCATCCAGCCGCGCAGGTGGCCCAGCACGTGGCCGATGCCGTCGATGGCCGGCACCAGTTCGGCCAGCCGCGTTTCGTGCACCGAGCGGTGGCCGTAGTCGGCGCCGATGGCGCCAGTGATCTCGTCGGCATGCTCGCGCAGGAAGGCGCGCAGGCGCTTCAAGTCGTCACGTCGCTCGGCGAGCGTGGGCACCGGGTTGCCGTGATAAGCCGCGCGCTGCAGCGCGAGGGCCGATTGCAGCCGCTGGGCCAGCGGCAGGTCGTTGACGTTCATCGCCTTGTCTCCTTGGCGCGCCGGGCGCGCCGCCATGTCGGTGTGACCAGGGCGCCGATCGTGCCGCAACGCCGCCGGGAACACCACCTAAACGCCACGGCCCGCGGGCGGCGGCGCACCCGCCATTCGACACCCGCCCGGTCGCTGCCCCGCGCCCGCGCCTCACATGAAGCGCGACGCCAGCTCCTTCATGATCTCGTTCGTGCCGCCGTAGATGCGCTGCACGCGCGCGTCCACATACAGCTCGGCGATGGGGTACTCCATCATGTAGCCGTAGCCGCCGAAGAGCTGCAGGCACTCATCCATGACCTTGCACTGCTGCTCGCTCACCCAGGCCTTGGCCAGCGCGGCGCGTGCGGCGTCCAGCTCACCCTTCAGGTGCGCCACCATGCACGCGTCGACATAGGCGCGCGTGGCCAGCACCGTGGCCTGCACCTCGGCGAGCTTGAAGCGGGTGTTCTGGAAGTCCCACACCGTCTTGCCGAAGGCCTTTCGTTCCTTGGCGTAGGCCAGCGTTTCCTCCAGTGCCCGCTCCATCGCGCCCACGCCGCTCACCGCGATGATGAGGCGCTCTTGCGGCAGTTCCTGCATCAGCTGGAAGAAGCCTTGGCCTTCCTTCATGCCCAGCAGGTTCTCGGCCGGCACGCGCACGTCGTCGAAGAAGAGTTCGCTCGTGTCCTGCGCCTTCATGCCGACCTTGTCGAGATGGCGGCCACGGCGAAAGCCCGGCGCGTGCCCGGTCTCGACGAACAGCAGCGACATGCCCTTGGCGCCGGCGCCCACGTCGCCTGTGCGGCACACCACTGCCACCAGGTTGGCGTTCTGTCCGTTGGTGATGAAGGTCTTGGCGCCGTTGATGACGTAGTGGTCACCGTCGCGGCGCGCCGTGGTGCGCACGCCTTGCAGGTCGCTGCCGGTGCCCGGCTCGGTCATCGCGATGGCGGTGATGAATTCGGCCGTGCACATCTTCGGCAGCCAGCGGCGCTTCTGCTCCTCGGTGCCGTGGTGCAGGATGTAGGGCGCGACGATCGCCGAGTGCAGCCCGCCGCCCCAGCCGCTCATGTTGGCCCGGGCCTGCTCCAGCAGGATGACCGCTTCGTGGCCGAAGTCGCCGCCGGCGCCGCCGTACTCCTCCGGCGTCGAGGCGCAGAGCAGCCCGTTGGCTGCCGCTTCGCGCCACACGGTCGGCGGCATCAGGCCGAGCTGGCGGAACTCCGCGGCACGCGGCACCCACTTCTCGGCGATGTAGCGGGCGGCCGCATCCTGGAGCATGCGGTGCTCCTCGGTCATCCACGCCGAGGGGAACAGGGGCAGGCTCATCGACCCTCCAGATGCTTGCGCACCTCGCTGTTGATCACGCGCAGCTCGGCCAGCGTCGCGTCGATGTGGGCGCGGCGCTGTTCCAGCTCGTCGATCGCGGCATCGGTCTTGCCCAGCACCCACTTCAGCTGCTGCACGCGGCCTTCGCCGTGCGCGCCGTACAGGTCGAGGTACTGCTTGATGTCGGCCAGGCTCGCGCCGATGGCCTTGCTGCGCAGGATGAGCGCCAGCCGAGCGCGGTCGCGCCGCGTGTAGACGCGGGTGCCGTTCACGCGGCGCGGCGCGAGAAGCCCCTTGTCTTCATAGAAGCGGATGGTGCGCAGCGTGATGCCGAAGTCGCGGCACAGTTCGGTGATGCCGAACAGTTCGCCGGTGCCGTCATCGCGGTGCGAGGCCACCACGTCACGCGCCGACACCGGCGGCGCCGCGCCGGCGGCGGTGAGGGCCGCCACTCGCGCGGAACGGCCGGTGCGTTCTGCCCGCCTGGCGGCCCGTTGCAGCATCGCCGTGCGCAGCGCTCAGACCACGCGCTGCAGCTTCAGCGCCACGCTCATGTCGCCTGTGACCTTGAACTTGCCCATCATGAAGCCGGTGGCCGGCTCCAGCTCTCCGGTCATCAGCGCCACCAGGTTCTCGTGGGTGATGCTCACGGTGCAGTCGGTCTCGCGGTCGGTGTTGTCCACCGTGTTCGGCACGCTCTTGCCGTCGATGACGACGACGCCGTCGGCGCCGCAGTCGAACTTCAGCGTGGCGTTCAGGCCGCTGCCTGCGCCGACCTTGGCGCGCAGCTGCTCGGTGATGGCTTGCATGTCCATGGAATGAGGAACTCCGTCGCGGCCCAGGCCGCCTCTTGGCTGGCAGCCATCGTAGCGCCAGCCCATGCCGCGGCGCTCATCGCAATCCCCTAGATGTCACGCAGTTGACGTTAACGTCACCTGCGGGTCCAATCGGATTCGATGGACGCTCCCACGCCCACGCCCGACCCGGGCACCCCCGCCGCCGGCTACCGCAGCGCATTCCACCCCGGGCTGTTCGCCGGCCAGCGCGTCTGGGTCACCGGTGGTGGCAGCGGCATCGGCCGCTGCGTGGCGCACGAACTGGCCTCGCTCGGCGCCACGGTCATCATCAGCGGCCGCAAGCTCGACAAGCTCGAGCGCGTGCGTGCCGAGATCGTCGAAGACGGCGGCCGCTGCCACGTCATCGCCTTCGACATCCGTGACGAAGCCATGGTCCAGGGCGCAGTCAAGCAGGTGGTCGCGCAGTATGGCCCGGTCGCCGGCCTGGTGAACAACGCCGGTGGCCAGTTCCCTTCGCCACTGATGGCCATCGGCAAGAAGGGGTTCGACGCGGTGGTGGCCAACAACCTCACCGGCGGCTTCCTCATGATGCGCGAGCTCTACAACCAGTGCATGGAGCAGCACGGCGGTGCCATCGTCAACATGACGGCCGACTTCCGCAACGGCATGCCGGGCATGGCGCACAGCGGCGCGGCGCGCGCGGGCATGAGCAACCTGACCATGACCGCGGCCTTCGAGTGGGCACATGCCGGCGTCCGTGTGAACGCCGTGGCGCCGGGCTGGGTGGCCAGCAGCGGCATGGACACCTACGGCCCGGCGATGCAGCCGATGATCAAGAAGCTGAAGAACGCGGTACCGATGAAGCGCGTGGCGCTGGAAGCCGAGATCAGCGCCGTCATCGTCTTCCTGCTGTCGCCGGCCGCTTCGTTCGTCACCGGCGTCACCGTGCAGATCGACGGCGGCGCCTCGCTCGGCCACGCGGTGTTCCCGCTGCAGGAGGCCAGGAACCAGCGGCCCTACGAAGGCTTCCACCGCGCCGTCACGCCCGAGGCGTTCAAGTGACCCGCCTACCATCGCCTGCTTGCGCATGCCCCGGATCGCTTCTTCGCTGAACCCGGCCTCGGCAGCCTTCCAGGCCAACGCCGCGCGCATGCACGAGCGGCTGGCCGAGGTGCGCCGGCTCGAAGCTCTGGTGGTGGCCGAAAGCGACAGCAAGCGCAAGCGGTTCGAGGAGCGCGGCCAGTTGCTGCCGCGCGAACGGGTGGCACGCCTCGTCGACCGCGGCAGCGAGTTCCTCGAACTGAGCACGCTCGCCGGCCTCAACATGCACGACGACGACGGCAAGAAGAGCGTGATGGGCGGCGGCAGCATCGTCGGCATCGGCGTGGTGGCGGGCAAACGCGTGCTCGTCTCGGCCAGCGACAGCGGCATCAAGGGCGGCACCGTGGCGCCGATGGGCTTGAGAAAGGCGCTGCGTGCGCAGGAACTGGCGCGCGAGAACAAGCTGCCGCTGGTGGCGCTCGTCGAGTCCGGCGGCGCCAACCTGATGTACCAGGCCGAGATCTTCGTCGACGGCGGGCGCACCTTCGCCAACCAGGCGCGCCTGTCGGCCGCGGGCATTCCGCAAGTCGCCGTGGTGCACGGCGCCTCCACTGCGGGTGGCGCCTACCTGCCGGGCCTCTCCGACTACGTGGTGCTGGTGAAGAACCGCAGCAGCATCTACCTGGCCGGCCCGCCGCTGGTGAAAGCCGCGATCGGCGAAGACGCCAGCGAAGAGGAACTCGGCGGCGCCGAAACCCACGCGTCGATCACGGGCCTGGGCGAGTACCTCACCGAAAACGACGCGCATGCGATTGCCGTCGCGCGCGAACTGATCGACAAGCTGCCGTGGGACACCGTGGCGGCGCGGCCCGCGGCGCCCGAGCCGCTGTACGCCGCCGAAGAGCTGATGGGCATCGTGCCCGCCGACGACCGCGAACCCTACGACGTGCGCGAGGTCATCGCGCGCCTCTCCGACGCCAGCGACTTCCTCGAATTCAAGGCCGCCTACGCCACCGACACCATCTGTGGCCACGCGCGCATCCACGGCCACGCGGTCGGCCTCATCGGCAACAACGGGCCCATCCAGCCCAGCGGCAGCACCAAGGCCGGTCAGTTCATTCAACTCTGCGATCAAAGCGGCACGCCGCTCGTCTTCCTGCAGAACACCACCGGCTACATGGTGGGCCGCGCCGCCGAACACGCCGGCGCCATCAAGCACGGCAGCAAGATGATCCAGGCGGTGGCCAACGCGCGCGTACCGAAGTTCACCATCGTGCTCGGCGGCAGCTTCGGCGCCGGCAACTACGGCATGTGCGGCCGCGGCTTCGACCCGCGCTTCATCTTTGCGTGGCCTTCGGCGCGTACGGCCGTGATGGGCGGCGCGCAGGCCGCCAAGGTGATGGACATCGTCAACCGCAACAAGCTGGCCAAGATGGGCCAGCAGCCCAACGACGAAGCGCTGGCCGCGATGAGCGACGCGCTGCGCCGTCGGCTCGACGCCGAGAGCGCGGCGCTGTTCGGCACCGCGCGCCTGTGGGACGACGGCATCATCGACCCGCGCGACACGCGGCGCATCCTCGGCCTGTGCCTCACCATCGCCGCCGAGGCCGCCGCGCGCACGCTGCGACCCAACACTTTCGGCATCGCGCGGCTCTGAGCGCGCCGCGGCTTGCCTGTGCTGATTCCTTCCGGAGACACCCTCATGAAGTTCACTCCCGAACACCGCCAGATCGAAGACACGGTGATCAAGTTCGTGCAGAAGGAAATCAACCCCTTCGTGCCCGAATGGGAGAAGGCTGAGCAGTTCCCGAGCCACGAGGTCTTCAAGAAGCTCGGCAACCTCGGGCTCCTGGGCCTGAAGTACCCCGAGGAATTCGGCGGCCAGGGCCTGGACTTCTCCTACAGCCTGGTAATGGCCGAAGCGCTGGGCGTGTGCGCATGCGGCGGCATCCCGATGGCCATCGGCGTGCAGACCGACATGGCCACCCCGGCGCTGGCCCGCTTCGGCAGCGACGAGCTGCGCAAGGAATACCTCGTGCCCACCATCGCCGGCGACTACGTGGCCTGCCTGGGCGTAAGCGAGCCCGGCGGCGGCAGCGACGTGGCCGCCGTCAAGACCACCGCCAGGCACGACGGCGGTGACTACGTCATCAACGGCACCAAGATGTGGATCACCAACGGCCTGAAAGCCGACTGGTGCTGCCTGCTCGCCAACACCAGCGAAGGCGGCTCGCCGCACAAGAACAAGAGCCTGATCGTCGTGCCGATGGACAGCCGCGGCATCACCAGGCAGAAGATCCACAAGATCGGCATGCACAGTTCAGACACCGCGCAGCTTTTCTTCGACAACGTGCGCGTGCCACGCCGCAACCTCATCGGCCAGGAAGGCATGGGCTTCGCGTTCCAGATGCTGCAGTTCCAGGAAGAGCGCCTGTGGGGCGCCGCCGCGGGGCTGAAGGCGATGGACCGGCTGATCGATTTGACCGTCGACTACACGCGCCAGCGCAAGGCCTTCGGCAAGAGCATCCTCGACAACCAGGTGGTGCACTTCCGCCTGGCCGAGCTGCGCACGGAACTGGAAGCGCTGCGCGCGCTGACCTACCGCGCGGTCGAGCTGTACGTCAGCGGCAAGGACGTGACCAAGCTCGCCAGCATGGCCAAGCTCAAGGCCGGGCGCCTGGGGCGCGAGGTGGCCGACAGCTGCCTGCAATACTGGGGCGGCATGGGCTTCACCGCCGACAACCCGCTGTCGCAGGCCTATCGCGACGGCCGCCTCACCTCCATCGGCGGCGGCGCCGACGAGGTGATGCTCGGCATCATCTGCAAGCTCGAGGGCACGCTGCCCAAGGGTGCACATTGAGGCCGCGATGAGCGTCGAGCTGGCCGACTTCAAGACCCTCGCGCTGAAGCGCGACGGCCCGGTGCTGCACGTCACGCTCAACCGGCTCGACGTGCGCAATGCCATGTCGCTGCAGATGGTGCGCGAGCTGCGCGCCGTGCTGGCGCAGGCCGAGATGGACGGGCACACCCGGGTGCTGGTTCTGCGCGGCGCCGGTGGCCACTTCTGCGCCGGCGGCGACATCAAGGACATGGCCGCGGCGCGGGGCCGCCTGGCCGAAGACCCTGCCGCGCTCGCCACGACCAACGCCACCTTCGGCGAACTGTGCGTGGCCTACGCGAACACCGGCCTGGCGATCATCACCATGCTGCAGGGCACGGTGATGGGCGGCGGCTTCGGCCTGGCCTGCGTGAGCGACATCTGCATTGCCGACGACAGCGTGGTGTTCCGCCTGCCCGAGACGGGCCTCGGCCTGCTGCCGGCGCAGGTGGGGCCGTTTCTCGTCGAACGCATCGGCTACGCCGAGACCAAGCGCCTGGCCGTCACCGGCGCGAAGGTCGAGTCGCAAGAGGCGCTGCGGCTGCGCCTCGTGCACGAAGTACACGACGCCGAAGCGCTCGACTGGGCGCTGGGCCGCATCGTGACGCAGGTCCTCGCCTGCGCGCCAGGCGCACTGGCGGCCACCAAGGCGTTGCTGGCCAAGGCGCGCTTCACGGCGCCGGCGGCGCTGGTGCCCGAGGCGGCGCAGATGTTCTCGAACGCCGTGCTCGGGCCCGAGGGCGTGGAAGGCACGATGGCATTCCTCCACAAGCGCAAGGCAAGTTGGGTGCCTGAAGGTCCGCCCGCGCCGGAGGGCGCGGCGCCGTGAGCCTTCGCGAGATCCTCGCTGCGAATCGGGGAGACAGCGGTCACGGGGCCGCTGCGGCGCAGCCAACCCGCATGCCGCGCGAAGCGCGGGCAGGCGGCCCCTGCGCGAGCCACTGATGTTTCGGAAGATCCTCGTCGCCAATCGCGCAGAGATCGCCTGCCGCGTGCTGCGCACCGCGCATCGCCTCGGCTACCGCACCGTGGCGGTGTTCAGCGACGCCGACGCGGACGCGCCGCATGTCGCGATGGCCGATGAGGCCGTGCGCATCGGTGCGCCGCCCGCGGCCGAGTCGTACCTGAAGATCGCCGCGCTGCTCGACGCCGCGCACCGCGCCGGCGCCGATGCCGTGCACCCGGGCTACGGCTTCCTCAGCGAACGCGCCGATTTCGCGAGGGCCTGTGCCGAGACCGGGCTCGTCTTCATCGGCCCGCCGCCCGAGGCCATCGCCGCGATGGGCGACAAGGCCGCCGCCAAGCGCCGCATGCGCGGGGCCGGCGTGCCCTGCGCCCCCGGCTACCTCGGCGACCAGCAGAGCGACGAGCACCTCTCCGCCGAAGCGCGTCGCCTGGGCGCGCCGCTGCTGGTGAAGGCGGTGGCCGGTGGCGGCGGGCGCGGCATGCGCCTCGTGCGCGATCTGGCCGCCTTGCCCGAGGCCCTGGCCGGCGCGCGCCGTGAAGCGCAAAGCGCCTTCGGCAGCGGCACCCTGATGCTGGAGCGGCTCATCGAAGGCGGGCGCCACATCGAGATCCAGGTCTTCGCCGATGCGCACGGCAACGCCGTGCACCTGGGCGAGCGCGACTGCACCGCGCAGCGCCGGCGCCAGAAGGTCATCGAGGAAGCGCCCTCGCCGGTGGTCAGCCCGGCGATGCGCGAGGCGATGGGCCGCGACGCCGTGGCCGCCGCCCTGGCCGTGGGCTACCGCGGCGCGGGCACGGTGGAGTTCATCGTCGATGCCGAGCTGAAGCACTACTTCCTGGAGATGAACACGCGGCTGCAGGTGGAGCACCCGGTCACGGAGTGCATCACCGGCTTCGATCTCGTGGAGTGGCAGCTGCGCATCGCCTCCGGCGAGCCGTTGACGAACCTGGTGCCGCGCCTGCAGGACGACATCCGCTTCGCCGGCCACGCGATCGAGGCGCGCCTCTACGCCGAAGACCCCTACGACGGCTGGAAGCCGCAGACCGGGCGCATCGACGGCTGGGCACCCGAAGCGGGTGAAGTGCGCATCGACCACGGCATCGTCACCGGCGGCGAGGTCACCCCCTACTACGACGCGATGGTCGCCAAGTTCATCGCCCACGGCCGCGACCGGGCCGATGCCGTGCGGCGACTGACGCGCGCGCTGGAGGAAGTGCCGCTGTTCGGCCCGGCGAACAACGGCCGCTTCCTGCGCGACCTGGTGAACCATCCGCAATTCACGTCGGCGTCGATGACGACGACGCTGCTCGACGAATGGCTCGAGGCGCCCGAGGCCCGTGAGCCGCTGCTCGTGCGGCCCGAGCCGCCCGAAGAAGCCTGGCGCATCGCCGCGGCGCTGCTGGCCGGCCCCGACCACGGTTCCCATGGCCGCCCGGCCAGCGTGGCGCAGTTCAGCCTCACGCTGCTCGCCGGCGACGGCGCACATGAGACGAAGCGCACGCTGCGCGCCCCGCCCGAAGGCGTGCAGATCGATGTGCTCGAAGGCACCACGCTGCGCTGCACGGTCGATGGCATGCGCCGCCGGCTGCGGGCGCACGTGAGCACCGGTGGTGGCCTGCAGCTGGCGATCGACGGCGCGGTGTTCCGCTTCCGCGAAGCCTCGCCCTACCCCGCCGCCGACGCGGCGGTCGACCCGCGCCGCGCGCGCGCGCCGGTGGCCGGCGTGGTGGCGCATGTCAGCGTGGCGGTGGGCCAGGCCGTACAGGCCGGCCAGCCGCTGGTCTGCGTGGAAGCGATGAAGATGGAGATGTGGCTAAACGCCACCGCCGCCGGCACCGTGAAGGCCGTGCACGTCGCGCCCAAGGCCAGCGTGGCCGCCGGCGCGGTGCTGGTGGAACTGGAGATTGCGCAATGACGAACAACACGAACGCCGCCGCGGGTTCCACCGACAAGGCCATCCTCACCTGCGCGCTCACCGGCGTGCTCACCGACCCCAAGCAGCACCCCGTGCCGGTGACGCCCGCGCAGATGGCCGCCGAGGCGCGCGATGCCTTCAACGCCGGCGCCAGCATCATGCACGTGCACCTGCGCAGCCAGGAGCCGGGCATGGGCCACATGCCGAGCTGGGACCCCGATGTCGCCGAGGCCGTGGTGAATGCCATCCGCGCCGCGTGCCCGGGCGTCATCATCAACCTCACCACCGGCGTCGTCGGCAAGGATGTCTCGGGCCCCATCGCCTGCATCCAGCGCGTCAAGCCCGAGTCCGCGGCATGCAATGCCGGCAGCCTGAACTACCTCAAGATCAAGGAAGACGGCAGCTGGGCCTGGCCACCGATGGTGTTCGACAACCCGGTGGCCAAGATCAAGCAGATGCTCGATGCGATGGCCGAGACCGACACGCACCCGGAGTTCGAGTGCTTCGATGTCGGCATCGTGCGCAGCGTGGGCATGTACCTGAAGGCCGGCATGATCAGCGGCGCCGGCGCCGGGCCGTCCCAAGCCGGCGCGTCCCCCTCGGGGGGCGGGCGCGGCGAAGCCGCGACCAGGGGGCGGACATTCGTGCCCGAGGTCAACTTCGTGATGGGCGTGGCCAGCGGCATGCCCGCCGATGCCGACCTGCTCGCCTTGCTGCCGCGCTACGCACCGAAAGAAGCGGTGTGGCAGACCACGCTCATCGGTCGCGCCGAGATCTGGCCCGTGCATCGGCGCACCGCCGAGCTCGGCGGCATGCTGCGCACCGGCCTGGAGGACACCTTCTACCTGCCCAGCGGTGAGCGGGCCCGCGGCAACGGCCAGCTCATCGAGGCGCTGGCGCGCGTGGCTCGCGACTGCGGCCGGGAGATCGCCAGCCCGGCCGAGACCCGCGCACGCCTGGGCCTGAAGGCAGCGCCGGCCCAGGCATGACCGGCGCCACGCCAGCGGCCACGCGCAGCGCCGAGGAGCAGGCGCGCTTCGAGCGCGCCGTGCGCGAGATGTTCGAGCACCACATCAGCTTCAACAAAGTGCTCGGGCTGAAGGTGGTGTCGGTGCAAGCCGGTGATGTGCGCGGCCGCTTCGAGATGAAGCCCGAACTCGTCGGCCACTTCGCCTATGGCCGCCTGCACGGCGGCGTGATCTCCTCGGTGCTGGACGCGATGGCCGGCCTGGCGCTGATGGTCGCCATCGCCGAGCGCCACCCCCACGAAAGCGCCGTGCAGGTGACGCACCGCTTCGCACGCATGGGCACCATCGACCTGCGAATCGACTTCCTGCGCCAGGGGCTGGGCAGGCACTTCGACGCCACCGCCAAGGTCACGCGGCTGGGCGGGCGCATCGGCTCGGCGCAGATGGCGCTGCACAATGACCAAGGCGAGCTGATCGCCACCGGGGCGGCGGCGTTCGTGGTGTCGTGATCGCGTGACGCGTGACGCGTGACGCGTCACGCGTCATGTGCCGCGATGACGTGATGCCGTGATGCCGGCGTCGTGGGCGGCCGCGGCCACCGCGCCGCGGCGGGGCGGACCGTAGACTGCGCGTCAAGCCGCTCACACGCTGTCCACGCGCATCCATCCCACCGTCGACCCGCCACCACCGATGACGGAGCCGGCCGCCGATCAGCCACCGCCGCCCCTGCGACTGCTGGGCGCAGCGCACTGGCTTGCCGGCGGCGAACGGCGCGACCTGCCCGACAGCCTGCCCGGATACCTCGTGTGCCATCTGGCCTACCGCGGCGACTGGGTCAGCCGCGAGGCGCTGGCGGGCCTGTTCTGGCCCGAGCGCGCCGAAGAGGAAGCACAGCACAACCTGCGGGCCAATCTGCACCGCGTGCGCACGCTGCTCCAAGGCTGGGGCGAGGCCGCGGCGCTGCAGGCCGAGCGCCGGCGCATCCGGCTCGACCTGCCCACCGACGTGGCGGCGTTCCGTGCCGCTTTGGGCCGCGCCGACTGGACCGGCGCCGTCGCGCTGCACCCCGGGCCGCTGCTGGCCGCCATGACCTTCCGCGGTTTCACTCTGGTGGAGGAGTGGGCGCGCAGCGAGCGCCAGGCGCTCGCCGAAGCCTGGCGCGACGCCTCGCTGAAGGCAGCGCTCGGCCTGGAGCAGGCCGGCGAGCCCGCAGACGCGTGTGCCCTGCTGGTGCGCCTGCTGCAGGCCGAGCCCGGCACCGAAGATGCCGTGCAGGCCCTGCTGCGCGTGGCCGCCGCCGCGGGCCGGCGCGACGAGGCGCTGGCAGCCTTCGAGCGCTTTCGCCGCTGGCTCGCTGCAGAGCTCGGCCTGCAGCCGATGGCCGCCACCGCGGCGCTGGCCGACACGCTGCGCCTGGGCCAGCGGCTGCCGGCCCGCGCGCCCGCGGCCAGCAGCCCGCCGGCGGCCAACGTGCCGCGCGCGGTGATCCAGCCGCCGCGTGTCGTCGGCCGCGAGCGTGAACGTGAATTCGTCGCCGACACCTCGCGCCGGCTCGTTGCGGTGGGCGGCGAACCCGGCGTGGGCAAGACGCGGCTGCTGGAAGACGCCCTGCCCGGGGCGCGCTGGATCGCCTGCCGCGAAGGCCTGTCGCAGGTGGCGCTGGCGCCTCTGATCGAGTACCTGCAGGACTTCGCCGACAGCCTGCCCGAGCTCGGCGAGTACCGGCTCGACCTCGCGCGCCTGGTGCCCGCGCTGAGCCACGGCGAACTGCCGCCGCCGGCCGACCCCACGCTCGCCAAGCCGCGGCTGCTGGCCGGCCTGGCGCGGGTGCTGGAGCACGAGCGGCGCCCGCTGGTGTTCGACGACGTGCAGTGGGCCGACGCCGCCACCGCCGAGCTGATGGTCTTCCTCGCCCGCCGCGCCGAGGTGCCGCTGCGGCTGGCCCACCGCAGCACCGAAGCGACGCCGGCGCTCGACGAGCTGCTCGGCGCGCTGCAGGCGTGGGGTCTGGAGCGCATGCTGCTGGCGCCGCTGTCGGCCGAGGCACTCCAGGCGCTGCTGGCCGAACTGTCGCGCAGCGCCGCGGGCCCGCTCAGGTTCACCGCGTGGCTGCACGCCCGCACCGGCGGCAACCCGTTCTTCGCGTTGCAGATGCTGCGCGCGCTGTTCGAGAGCCGCCGGCTCGCAGCCACCGCCACCGGATGGGCCAGCGACCTCGACGCGGTGACCATCGACTACTCCGAACTCGAGGTACCGGCGCAGGTGGCCGAGCTGGTGCAGCGCCGGCTGCGCGGCTTGTCCGACGGCGCCCGGCGCGTGCTCGGCGTGGTGGCGGTGTGTGGCCACGCCCGTGAGGTCGAACGCATCGGCGCGACGATCGGCCTGTCGCCCTGGGCCACCGCCGAGGCGCTGGCCGAGGCCGAGAGCGCCGGCCTGCTGCGCGAGGGCCGCTTCGCGCACGACCTCGTGCGAGAGAGCCACCTGGCGGGCCTGCCCGCGCCGCTGCGCGAAGCGATGCACGCCGCCGTGGCGCGC
Source organism: Rubrivivax sp. (assembly GCA_016789865.1). Taxonomy (GTDB): domain Bacteria; phylum Pseudomonadota; class Gammaproteobacteria; order Burkholderiales; family Burkholderiaceae_C; genus Rubrivivax. The sequence continues at coordinate 57,510 of JAEUPC010000061.1, read as the reverse complement.
CAGTTCGACCAGACGATGCCGCCGGAACAGGTGGCCGCGCACTGGTGGGCCGCGGGCCAGCCCGAACCCGCGCTCGAAGCGACGCTGCGCGCCGTCGAGCACTGCCGCCATGGCGGGCTGCACGCCCAGGCCCTGCAATTGCTGGCGCATGCCGCCGCGCGCCTGGACGCCGGGCCGCGCGGCGCAGCCGCCGGTGCCGCGCCCCTGGGCGCGCGCCTGCACGCCGCCCGCGCCCATGTCTGCCTGGAAATGGCCGACCTCGAAGGCGCCGAAGCAGCCGCGGGCGCCGTGTTGGCAGAGACCATGGCCGAACCGCGCGAGCGCGCCGCAGCGTGGCGGGCGCGGGCCGCGCTGGCCATGCAGTCGGGCCGGCTCGACGACGCCGGCCGCGCGCTGCACGAAGCGGCGCTGGCCGAGCCCGACAGCCTTGCGCTGCAGGTCGATCGCGGCAAGCTGGCCAATCTGCAGGGCCGCGTGGCCGAGGTGATTCCGGCGCTGGAAGCGCAGCGCGACCGCATGCGCCGCGAGCGACCGGGGCCGGAACTCGTGCGCTGCCTGACCAGCCTGGGCGCCGCCTACGACGAGCTGGGCGACGTGGCCCGCGGCCTGCCGCTGCACGAGGAGGCCTACCGCCTCGCGCAGCGGCTGGGTGCCCGCTACGCGCAGGTGGATGTGGCGATCAACCTGCTGTGGGCCCTGGCGGCCTTGAAGCGCGACGAAGAGGGCATCACGCTGGCGCGCGAGGCGCTGGCGCTGGGCGAGTACGACGGCACGCCCACGCTGCGCAACAACCTCGCCTGGTCGCTCACCGAACTCGGCCGCCTGGACGAGGCCAGCGAGGTGTACACCGCCTTGGCCGATGGCGCCGACCCGACGCTGGCGCTGATCGCCCGTGCCCGGCTCGTCGACCTGCATCACCGGCTGGGCCGCGCCGAGCTGGCGCGGGCGATGGCATCGAAGGTCGTGGCCACGCTCGGCAGCACCGAGGTGGGAATCGCCCACGCCACGGCCGCCATCAACCTGCTGCAGCACGGCGACGCGGCGCAGGTGCAGGCCGCACTGGGGGCGCTCAAGCCGGCAGGGCTGGACCCCTGGCTGCGCGAACGCCTGCGCGCCGCGCTGGTGGCGCGCGGCATCGATCCTCTCCCCTACGTGGGGGAGGCCGGTCAGGCGCCGCAGCGCACCAGCGGCTGAAGCCGCTGCGGCCGGCGCGCGCTCTCCTTCATCCGAAGGAGCGCCAGCCCTTGCGTCAATGCGCCGGCCGCGGCCAACGCGGCGGGCATTGACGCTGCATTGACGCCCACCCGGAACAGTGCGACCCGTGGCGAGTGCGACGCCCCGGCAGTTCAGAGAAGTCGCAAGCGCCCCAAGCCCGGACCGCGGGCGCTGGTGCCCGCGGCTCATCCACTGCTCAGGAGATATCCGTCATGCGCAACCACCGCCACCCGGCCCTGGCTCCCTTCAACACCCTGGCCGCCTTGGCCGCCCTGGCCACGGCCACGTTCCTTCCTGCCGCCCCGGCGCACGCCGGCGAGCAGCAAGGCGTGAAGTGCCCCGCGGGCTACGACGCCCGCATCAGCCAGGACCACCGCAAGCTCGTCTGCAGCAAGACCACCGAGTACGCCGTCAAGCCTCTCTGCTCGCCACTGGTCTTCAGCGCCCGCGGCATCACCGTCAGCGGCAACGTGGTGATGGACACCCGCGGCGCCGACAAGTGCCTGGCGGTGGCCAGTGGCCAGACGATCGAGCCGCAGTTCACCGGCCTGCCGGTGGGCGTGACCGACTACCAGGTCAAGCGCACTCGCACCGATGCCGACGGCCCCGACAGCTACACCGCCGATGTCACCCGCCACGCCTTCCCCGAGGGCGGCCCGGTGTTCATTGGCGATGCCGGCAAGGGCGTGCAATGCCCCGCCGGCTTCGACGGTGACCGGCGCTTCAACGGCCGCGGCATCCGCTGCGACAAGAACGACGGTGCGCCCAAGCGGGCCGATTGCGACGGCGTGCACGCCGGCATCGTCAGCATCGGCTGGAAGCTGGACATCGACAAGCGCGGCCACGAAGACCGCTGCGTGCCCACCGCCGGCGGGGAAAGCGGCCCGACCAAGCCCGAAGGCATGACCAAGGTGCAGCACGACGCCGAGCGGGCCTCCGACCGCATCGGCTGGGTGCTGAAAGACCGCGACGGCCGCGACTCGTGGCAACGCAAGGTCTACGAGTACCCCAAGAGCGACCTGCCGCTCTGAACTCCACGCCACCGCCCCGCAGCGGCCGCCCGCCAGGCGCGGCGGCCGCCCTCCAAGCGCACTGCTGACCCTTCACCCGCCAAGGACCTCTCGACCATGAATGCTTCGCTTGCCTCGCTCGCCGCGCGCCTGCCCATCAGCCGCCGCCTGTTCCTGGCCACCGCGATGGCCACGCTCGCCGCCTGCGGCGGCGGCGGTGGTGACGCCCCGGCGGCGGCACCCGCCGCGCCGGCCCCCGCGCCGGCGCCGGGCACGCCGCCGCCCCCCACGCCCACGCCGACCGCGGTAACGCCGCGAGTCGCCGCCGGCGACGGCTTTTCACTGGCGCTCAGGACCAACGGCACCGTGTCATCGTGGGGCGACCAGGGCTCGGGCCAGCTCGGCAACACCGTCGTCTCGGCGTCGTCGCAGCGCACACCGCAAGCGGTGCAGGGCCTGGCCGACGCACTGCAGGTGGCCGCCGGCGGCTTCCACTCGGTGGCCGTGCGCGCCAACGGCACGGTGGTGGCCTGGGGCTCCAACGCCGACGGCAAGCTGGGCATCGGCAGCCTCGGCGGCCTGTTCCCGACGCCGCAGCCGGTTGCGGGCCTGAGCCAGGTGAACGCGATCAGCGTCGGCCAGGACCACTCGCTGGCCCTGCGCAGCGACGGCACGGTGTGGGCCTGGGGCCAGAACGACGTGGGCCAGCTCGGCCAGGGCGACGATCAATCACGGACCACACCCACGCAGGTGCCCGGCCTGAACAGCGTGGTGGCCATCGCCGCCGGCGCCGCCCACTCGTTTGCACTGCGCAACGACGGGTCGGTGTGGGCCTGGGGCTGGAATGCCAACGCCCAGCTCGGCCTGGGCTCGGTGAGCGCGCCCGTGGCCGCGCCGACACGGGTCACCGCGCTGGACGGCCGCGGCGTCGTCGCGCTGGCCGCCGGCGGTTTTCACACGCTGGCGCGCACCAACCTCGGCGCGGTGCTCGGCTGGGGGTCGAACTCGCGCGGCCAGACTGGCACGGCCGCGCCGGGCTCGGGCAACGTGCTCGCTCCGACCACTGTTCCAGGGCTGCTGGGCGTCACCGCGCTGGCCGCCGGCGAGACCCACTCGATCGCCCTGCGCAACGACGGCACCGTGCGCACCTGGGGCAACGCCAGCGCGGGGCGGCTGGGCAACGGCAGCGACGGCGCCACGCAGAGCACGGCCACGCCGCAGGTGGTGAACCTGAGCGGCGCCACCGCCATCGCCGCCGGCACGAACCACTCGCTGGTGCTGCTGCAGGACGGCCGCGTCGGTTGCTTCGGCAGCAACTTCACCAGCCAGTGCGGGCGCATCGAGGTCACCGACCTGACGGTGCCCGTCGAGGTGGGGCCCGGCTACCGGGTTCAACCTTGATGGATGTCCACGCGGCATGCGACCGACACCCTCGAGACGCGGCGACGCCTGGAGCGACGTGATGACCCCTGCCCCGATCCCCCGCACGTTCGTGGACCTTCGCGGCACGCCGGATCGCAGCTTCCTGCTGCGCATCCGCGTGCTGGCCGACGGCACGCGCTACCTGGTGCAGGACCTCAAGACCAGCGAGCGCCACGAATTCGCCGGTGCCGCGGAGCTTCAGCGCTTCCTCGCGGGCTGTGCGGCGCCCGGGCTGCGATAGGAGCGGTACACGCGGGGGCGTGGCCCGCCCCTCGCGCCGCTCAGTGCCGCGGCAGCCCGATCACCGTGCCTTCCCGCCGGTTGTCTGCCGCGCCGTACTGCTTGCCGTTGCGCGGGTCCACGGCGACGATCTGCACCGAGCCGACGTCGCCGGTGCCTACCGTGTAGCCCAGCGCCCGCAGCGCAGCCTCGGTGGCCGGCCCGGTGCCGGCCGGCAGGCGCGCGGTCTCCAGCGTGATCGAGGGCGCGCTGCTGGCCACCGAGATGCGCGCCGCGTCGATGGCCGGCTGCAACTGCATGCCATGGTCGACGAGGTTGATGGTGATGTTGACCACCGAGTTGATGATGGTCGCGCCGCCCGGGGAGCCGTAGGCCAGCACCGGCTTGCCCTCGGGCGTGAACAGCATCGTCGGGCTCATGCTGCTGCGTGGGCGCTTGCCCGGCTGCACGTCGTTGTAGCCGACCTCGCCGCTGACGCGGTTGGTGCTGGGCGTGGTGTTGAAGTCGGTCAGCTCGTTGTTGAGCAGGAAGCCGTGGTTGCGCAACGTGCCGTCGTTGCGCTTGTAGCCGGCGAACACGCCGATGCCGTAGCCGCTCTCGATGGTGTTGGTGTAGGAGACGAAGTTGCCCCAGCGGTCGACCACCGAGAAATGCGTCGTGCCGTTCTCGGGGCCGGTGGTCGGCGCGCCCCTGAGCGCGGCCTGCCGCGGCTCGAGCCCGGCGGTCTGGTAGGGCCGCGGGTCACCGGGCAACGGGTTCGGCGCCAGCATCACGCCGGGCACGATGGGCCCGCCGCGCACCGCCACGTAGGTGGAGTCGAGCAGGCCCTTGGCGGGCACCGGCACGAAGTCGGCATCGGCCATCCAGTCGGCGCGGTCGGCGAAGGCCAGGCGCATCGCGTCGGCCATCACGTTGAGCGTCTTGACCGAGCCGTAGCCGAAGCCGGCGTTGGTGTCGCCCAGCGGGAAGCGTTCCAGCATCTTCAGGATCTGCAGCACGGTCAGCGCCCCGGAAGAAGGCGGCCCCATCGCCTTGATCTTGTAGCCGCGGTAGCTGCCTTCGATGGGCGGGCGGAAGGCCGGCTGGTAGGCCTCGAGGTCGGCCAGCGTCATGCTGCCGCCCTTGCTGCCGGCCTGGCTGCGCGCGAACTTCTGGCCCTCGACGATGCCCAGCGCAATGTCGCAGCCCTTGTCCGGCATGTGCTTGTAGAAGCAGTCCGGGCCATGCCTGGCGATCAGGCGGAAGGTCTCGGCCAGCGGCTTGTTGGTCACCACGGTACCGGCTGGAATGGCCGCGCCGCCGGGGCAGAAATAGGCGGCCGACTCGGGCGAGTTCAGCGCGCGGCTTGTGGGGGTGGTGCACGCGGGACTGGAGACGAATCGCGGCGTGGCCGCGAAGCCCTGGTCGGCCAGTTCGATGGCCGGGGCCATCACCTGCGCCAGCGACTTGCGCCCCAGGAACTGCACCGCCATCGCCGTGCCGCGCACCATGCCCGGCACACCGACGGCCACGCCTTGCAGCGAGGCGCTGGGCACGCCCACGAACATGTCGCGCGTGGCGAGGGCAGGCGCCTTCTCGCGCGTGTCCAGCGTGAAGGTCAGGCCCCACTGCGCAAGGTGGAACATCATGAAGCCGCCGCCGCCGATGCCGGCAGACTGCGGCTCCACCACGTTCAGCGCGTAGGCGATGGCCACCGCGGCGTCGATCGCGTTGCCGCCTTGCTCCAGGATGCGCGCGCCCGCCTCGGCGCCGTGGGGGTTGGCCACCGACACCACGCCACCCCGGTAGGCCGTGCCCTCGATGACGGGTTCACCGGTGGCCTGCGCCTGCGAGCAGACCAGGCCCGCGCAGGCGGCCACGGCAGCCAGGCAAAGAGACGATGGGGCGAACTTGCGGGCCGGAAGCGTGTCCATGACGGGCGTGCCTTTCATGCGGAGGACGACGCCTGATCGTTGCGGCCCCGCCCGTCGGCGGCAACCCCGGGTAAGTGCGGGGCAGCCAAGGCTGCCAGGCTGCCAGTGGCCCGCACTTCCGAAATGCGGGCCGCAACTGGGGCCGGCGCTGCGCTCAGCCCAGCCGCTCGATCAGCGTGGCCATCCCCATGCCGGAACCCAGGCACATGCTGACCACCGCGTAGCGCCCGCCGGTGTCGGCCAGGTGGTGCATCGCAGTGATGGTCATGCGCAGCCCGGTGGCGCCGGGCGGGTGACCGATGCTGATGCCGCCGCCGTAGAGATTGGTGCGCTCGCGCGGGATGCCCAGCTCACGCTCGGCGTGCAGGTTCACCACCGCGAAGGCTTCGTTGATCTCGAAACAGTCGATGTCGCTCACCGCGAGCCGCGTGCGTGCGAGCAGCTTGCGGATCGCCGGCACGGGGCCGGCGCCCATGATCGCCGGCTCCACGCCGACCACGGCCCAGTCGACCAGGCGCGCTTCGGGCCGCAGGCCTGCGCGCCGCGCCGCGGCGGCGCTGGCCACCACCAGCGCCGCGGCGCCATCGGTGACGCCGCTGGAGTTGCCCGCGGTGACGCTGCCCTGGCCGTCCTTGCGGAACGCCGGCTTCAGACTCGCCAGCTTCGCGGCCGTGATCTGCGGGCGCGGGAACTCGTCGTGCTCGAAGCGGCGCGTCGGCGGCTGGCCCTTCACCGGCTGCGGCACGTCGATCGGCGCGATCTGCCGCGCCAGGAAGCCGCTTTGCGTCGCCGCGCCGGCACGCTGCTGGCTCATCAGCCCCCAGGCGTCCATCGCCTCGCGCGTGTAGCCGAAGCGAGCGGCGAGGTTCTCCGCCGTGTCGCCCATCAGCTCCTTGGTGAACGGGCAGCGGTAGATGTAGTCCAGGCCGTCGACGAACTCGAACGGCCCGCGCTGCGCACCCCAGCGAACGTGATGCGCGAGGTACGGCACGCGCGAATAGTTCTCGCCGCCGGCAGCGACGGCGATCTCGCTGTGGCCGCTCATGATCTGCTGCGCGGCGCTGACGATGGCCTGCGAACCCGTGCCGCAGGCGCGCACCACGCCCAGCGCCGCGCTGTCTTCGGGCAGCCCGGCCAGCAGCGCGATCTTGCGGCTGACGAACAGGCCGTCGTGGTCCACCGGCGCGGTGTTGCCGAACACGAGGTGGTCGACCTGCGCGCCCCTCAACCCGGCGCGCGCGAGGCTGGCCTCGACGACGTGCACGCCGAGGTCGCACAGCGGCACATCGCGCAGCGACTTTCCGAAGTCGCCGAAGGGCGTGCGGGCGCCGGCGGCGAGCACGATGTCGGTGAAGCTCATGGCGAGATGCGCCGGCCCCGTGAGGCCGGTGGCTGGTGACGCACAGGACCCGAGCGGTCGGTTCGGGGGGATGGCGCCGATGATAGGGCGACGCGGAGCATTTTAACAAACGGTTGTTTGGTATATTGGCCTGCACCCCGCGGCGCCGCCGACCCGGGGACTCCACAGCAGTCATCGTTCGAGCCATGCCGCGCAGCCTCGCCCGCCAGGCCCCCGCACGCACCCCAACCCCGGCCGCACGCCCGGCCGCACACCCTTCCGCACACGCGGTGACGCGCGCTGCGCCGGTGCGCACCGCGGCGCGGGTCGCACACGCAGCCGCCGCACCCACGCCGGCGTTGCGGCAGTCCAAGGAGAAGGCCTCGCGGCAAGCCCACACCGACAGCCGCGCGCCGCTGGTGCTGGACGCCGCGGCGCGCTTGTTCTGCCGCCAGGGCTTCGAAGGCACCTCGGTGCGCGAGATCGCCGGCGCCGCGGGCATGCTGCCCGGCTCGCTGTACTGCCACTTCGCCACCAAGGAGGACCTGCTGGTCGCCGTCTACCTGCGCGGCTGCGAGCAGATCTGCAGCGCGGCGCAAGCCGCCGTGCTGCCGCTTGCCGACCCATGGGAGCGGCTCGAAGCCGCCTGTGTGGCGCACCTCGAGGCCATCCTGCGCGACGACGACTACGCGCGCGTGGTGGTGCGCGTGCGCCCCGCCGATGTGCCCGGCGCCGCCGCGCGCCTGGTGGCGCAGCGCGACCGCTACGAAGCGCTGTGGGCCGCGCTCGTCGCCGCCTTGCCGCTGCCGCGCCGCACCGACCGCCGCGCCTTGCGGCTGATGCTGCTGGGCGCGCTGAACTGGGCGCAGAACTGGTACCGCGCCGACGGCACATCGTCGCCGCGGGCGCTGGCGCGCCAGTTCACCGCCCTCTTGCGCCAGAACCAGGAGATCACCGCGCCATGAACGCCGACACCGCCGCCGCCCCTTCCATCATCCCCAAGGTGCTGGTCACCAAGATCGGCTTCGACGGCCACGACCGCGGCAGCCGCGTGGTGGCCGCCGCGCTGCGCGACGCCGGCATGGAGGTCATCTACACGCCGCCGTGGCAGGAGATCGCCACCGTGGTGAAGCTGGCCACCGAGGAGGATGTCGACGTCATCGGCATCAGCTCGCTGGCCACCGATCACCTCATCGTGCCCAAGCTGATGGAGGCCCTGCGCGCGGCCGAGCTCGGCGACGTCGCGGTCATCGTCGGCGGCATCGTGCCCGACGAGGACGAGCAGATGCTGCTCGCCGCCGGCGTGGCGCGCGTGTTCCATCCGGGCACGCCGCTGCCCGACATCGCCGCCGGTGTGCGCGCGCTGGCCGCCCGCGTGCGTGCACGGCGCGCCACCGTCTGACCGGCGGCGCGGCCGGCATCCGGCATCCTCGCCTTCCGCCTTCCGCCTTCCGGAGCTTCCACGATGAACAAGCCCTTCGACGTCCCGCTCGCCTCGGTGGCCGACGGCGCCACCGGCGACGCCGACCCGGCGCTGGCGCGCTGGCAGCACGAATACGCGGTGCAGATCGGCGCCGACCGTCCGGTGTTCAACCGCTCGGGCGTACCGATCAAGCCGCTGTACACCGCCGCCGACTGGCACCCCGCACGCGAAAGCGAACAAGGCCTGCCCGGCCAGGCGCCCTACACGCGCGGCATCTACGCCACCATGCACCGCGGCCGCACCTGGACGCAGCGGCAGCTCATCGGCCTGGGCACCCCCGCCGAGTACAACGCCCGCCTGCTCGACGTGCTGGGTGCCGGCGCCACCGCGGTGTCGCTGATCCCGTGCAACTCGGTGTTCCGCGGCGTCGACATGGACGAGTCGCATGTCGAGCTCTTGGGCACCTGCGGCACGGTGGTCAACACCGCCGGGCACATGGACCGCGCGCTGCAAGGGGTGGACCTCGGCGCCACCTCGTGCGCGCTGAACGACCCGAGCCCGTTCACGCTGCTGGCCTTCATGCTGGCCGCGGCCAGGAAGCGCGGCACCGACTGGCGGCAGGTCAGCGGCACCAGCAACCAGAGCGACTACCTCAGCCACTGCGTCGCCAACCACATGTTCTTTCGCATCGCGCTGCCCGGCGCGCGGCGCATCCTTGGCGATCACATCCAGTTCTGCAACCGCTTCGTGCCGAAGTGGAACCCGATGTCGGTGGTGGGCCAGCACATGCAGCAGGCCGGCGCCACGCCGGCCGAGGCGGTGGCCTTCACGCTGAGCACCGCGATCCAGAACGCCGAGGACTGCATCGCCCGCGGCCTGGACCCCGACGCATTCCTGCCGCGTTTCACCTTCTTCTTCGACATCTCGATCAGCTTCTTCGAAGAGGTCGCCAAGTTCCGCGCCGCGCGCCGCATCTGGGCCAAGGTGACGAAGGAGCGCCTGGGTGCGAAGGACCCGAAGTCGTGGCGCTTCAAGTTCCACGGCCAGACCTCGGGCGTGGACCTGACGCGCCAGCAGCCGCTGAACAACGTGGCGCGCGTGGCGGTGCAGGCGATGGCCGGCATCTTCGGCGGCCTTCAGTCGCTGCATACCGACGCCTACGACGAGGCCCTGAGCTGCCCCAGCGAGTTCGGCGCGCGCATCGCGGTGGCCACGCAGAACATCCTGCGCGAGGAGGCGCATCTCACCGACGTCATCGACCCACTGGGCGGCAGCCACTACGTCGAGGCGCTCACCGACCGGATGCAGGCCGAGATCGAGCGCGTGATGGGCCTCGTGCAGGACGCCGGCGGCATGTACAAGGCGGTCGAGTCGGGCCTCGTGCAGCGCATGATCGGCGAGTCGGCGCGGCGCTTCCAGGCGCGCATCGACAGCGGCGAGCAGACGCTGGTGGGCGTCAACGCCTACGAGATGGACGAAGACCGCAGCGCGCGGCCGATCAATGCGCGGCCGGATCGCGCGACGATGCTCGCGCACCTCGAGGACTTGCGCGCCTTCAAGGCCGCGCGTTCGCAGGCCGACGTGCAAAGCGCGCTCGACGCGCTGGCCCGCGCGGCGAACGACCCACAGGACAACGTCTTCGGCCGCGTCGTCGAGGCCGCCGAGGCCGGCTGCACCCATGGCGAGATCTGCGCGACGCTCAGGCGCGAACTCGGTTTCGGCCACGTGCAGGCCTTTGTGTGAGCAGCGCCGCCACGCGCCACGCAGCGCATCCGGCCGCTGATGCGGCCCTGGCGCCCGTGTCGCCGCCCCCCGGCGTGGCCGGCCTGCATCGCGGCGTGCTGCGCGGCGACCGCCGCGCGGTGGCGCGCGCCATCAGCCACATCGAACAAGGTGCGGCCGACGCCGCCGCGCTCGGCGCCGCGCTGGCCCCGCACCTCGGGCGCGCCCACGTCATCGGCATCACCGGCGCGCCGGGCGCCGGCAAGTCGACGCTGGTGCATTCGCTGCTGGGCGAGCTGCTCGCGCGCGGGCGCCGGGTCGGCGTGGTGGCGGTCGATCCTTCGAGCCCGCTCAGCGCCGGCGCCGTGCTCGGCGACCGCGTGCGCATGGGCGAACACGGCGCACATGCCGATGTGTTCATCCGCTCCGTCGCCTCGCGCGGGCACCTCGGCGGCCTGTCACCGACCACGCGCGCCATCGTCGACGTGCTCGATGCCGCGGGCTTCGACACCGTGATCGTCGAGACGGTGGGCGCCGGCCAGTCCGAAGTGGAGATCATGAGCGTGGCCGACACGCGCGTCGTCGTCTGCCCGCCGGGCCTGGGCGACGCGGTGCAGGCCAGCAAGGCCGGGCTGCTGGAGATCGCCGACCTGCTGGTGGTGAGCAAAGCCGACCTGCCCGGCGCCGAGCCCACCGAGCGCGACCTGCGCGAGATGCTGCAGTTGCGCCACCCGCCGGCCGCTGCGGCCTGGAAGGTGCCGGTGCTGCGCGTGCAGGCGACCGCGGGCGACGGGGTCGCAGCCCTGGTCGAGCGCACGCTCGAACACGCCAGCCACGCCGGCCACGGGCGGCGGCTGCACGCCGACGCGAAGTCAGCGGCGGCGGCGGCCCGCGTGTTCCACCTCGCCGCCAGCGACCCTTTCGCCCGCGCCACCGGCATCCTCTGCGTGCGCGGCGGCCCGGGCGAGGCGGAAGTTGCTGTCACGCTGCGCCCCGAGCACATCAACTTCAACGGCACCTGCCACGGCGGAGTCATCTTCGCGCTGGCCGACACCGCGTTCGGGCTGGCCGCCAATTCGCGCGGCACCGTGGCCGCCGGCATCGACGCGCACATCACGTACCAGCAGGCGGCCGCCGTCGGCGAGACGCTGTCGGCCCGCGCGCACGAGGTCTCGCGCGGCCGCAAGCTCGCCGTCTACCGCGTCGACGTCTCGCGCAGCGACGGGCGGCCGGTCTCCAGCTTCACCGGCACGGTCTATCTCACGGGGCAGCATCACGCATGAAGGCACGATGAGGCTCGCGCCCGAGGGCAACGCGCGGCGGGCTCGTGACGGGCCAGTGGCAGGCTCGTGGCGGGCTCGTGGCAGGCTCGCGGCGTGCGCCCGGCGTCGACGCCAGCACCCGGCAGGCGCCGCTAGGGCTAACGATGATGGCCGGCGCACGGCACCCTCCGAACAATGCCCGCAGCACTTGCACCGCCGGCTGCTCTTTCGTCGGCTGCCCCGACCCGCCGAGCCCCGATGACCGCATCGCCGACCTCCTCCGCGCCGCTGCTGCAGGCCGACGGCGTGCACCTCGGCTTCGGCGGCATCAAGGCGCTGGCCGGCGTGTCTCTTTGTGCGCGCGCGGGCGAGATCACCGCGATCATCGGCCCCAATGGCGCGGGCAAGACGAGCCTGTTCAACACCGTCTCGGGCTTCTACCGCCCGCAGCAGGGGCGCATCGTCTTCGAGGGGCGCGACATCACGCGCATCGGCCCGGCCCGCCGCGCGGCGATGGGCCTGGCGCGCACGTTCCAGAACGTGGCGCTGTTTCGCGGCATGAGCGTGCTGGACAACATCAAGCTCGGCGGCCACAGCCGCCTGGCCGCCAACCCGCTGACGGCCTGGTGGTACCTCGGCCCCGCGCAGCGCGAAGAGATGGCGCTGCGCCGCGAGATCGAGCGCGAGGTGGTCGACTTCCTCGAGATCGACCATGTGCGCCACCAGCCGGTGGCGGCGCTGCCCTACGGGCTGCAAAAGCGCGTCGAGCTCGCGCGCGCGCTGGCCATGCGGCCCAAGGTGCTGATGCTCGACGAGCCCGTGGCCGGCATGAACCGCGAAGAAACCGAGGACATGGCGCGTTTCATCCTCGACATCCAGGAGGAGCGCGGCATCACGGTGCTGCTGATCGAGCACGACATGGGCCTGGTGATGGACATCGCCAACCACGTGGTGGTGCTCAACTTCGGCGAAGTCATCGGCGAGGGCACGCCGGCCGACGTGCGGCACAACCCCGAGGTCGTGCGCGCCTACCTCGGCGAGCAGGCCGCGGCGCGGCAGGTGGCGCAAGCATGAACAGCGCCGCCGGCTTCGACTGGGTCGCGCTGGCCGAATACTCGGCCATCGGCCTGCTCTCGGGCGGGCTGCTGGCGCTCATCGCGCTGGGCTTCGTGCTTATCTACAAGGGCACGGGCGTCATCAACTTCGCGATGGGCGAGTTCATGATGCTGGGCGCCTACTTCTTCTACACCGCCGACGTGATGTGGAAGCTGCCGATGGGCGTGGCGCTGGCGCTCACGCTGGCGGCCGTGGCCGCGGTGGCGGCGTTGATCGAACGCACGCTGCTCAGGCCGCTTTCGGGCCAGCCGGTGATCTCGGTGCTGATGGCCACCATCGGCCTGGCCAGCGCGCTGCATGGCCTGGTCGAAGGCACGTGGGGCGGTCAGAACCTCGAGATGCCGCAGGTGCTGCCGCGCAAGCCGTTCACGCCCGGCGACATCCTCATTCCCGGGCAGGTGGTGTGGAGCTTCGTGCTCGCGGCCGCGGTCATCACCGCCTTCACGCTGTACTTCCGCTACTCGCGCACCGGCATCGCCATGCGCGCCGCGGCCAGCGACCCCATTACCGCCTACGTGATGGGCATCGACGTGCGGCGCACGCAGGCGCTGACCTGGATGTTCGCCGGCGTCGTCGGCGCCATGGCCGGCATCGTGGTGGCATCGATGACGAGCCTGTCGCCGGCGCTGGGCAGCGCGGCGCTCGGGGTGCTGGCGGTCATCATCCTCGGCGGGCTCGACAGCATCGCCGGCGCCATCGTCGCCGGGCTCATCGTCGGGCTGCTCGAAAGCCTCACCGCCGCGTACCTGGGCGGCAAGGTGCGCGACATCGTGCCCTACGCCACCGTGCTCGTGATCCTGCTGATCCGGCCCTACGGCCTGTTCGGCACGCGGCAGATCGAGCGGCTCTGAGCACCGGCCCGAAGCAGGAACACCGACACATGCGCATCGGCGACTACCGCGAGAGCTACGCGCACGACGAGGCGATCTGGCCCACGCGCGTGCAGCAGACGTGGCTCGTCGGGCTGGTGGTCGCGCTGCTGGTGTTTCCGTTCACCGCCAACGGCTACCTGGTCAGCCTGGCGTGCATCGTCGGCATCCACTGCATCGCCGCGGCGGGGCTGAACATCATGACCGGCTACACCGGGCTCATCTCGCTGGGCCACGCGGCGTTCATGGGCGTGGGCTGCTACACCGCGGCGTGGCTGGCCAGGCAGGGCATGCCGTTCTTCGTCACGTTGCCGGCGGCGGGCTTGATGGCCGCGGCGCTGGGCCTCGTGGTCGGGCTGCCCAGCCTGCGCATCAAGGGCCTGTACCTCGCGGTGGCGACGCTGGCCACGCAGTTCCTGCTGGTCTACGTGTTCCGCGAGTGGGAAAGCGTCACCGGCGGCGTGCGCGGAGTCAACGTGCCCAATGCCAGCGTCTTCGGCTTCGAGCTGAAGAACGACGCGCGCATGTACTTCCTCATCGTGCCGGTGGCCGCGGCGCTGCTCATCGGCGGGCGCAACCTCTTCCGCACGCGCGTCGGGCGCGCCTTCATCGCCATCCGCGACAAGGACATCTCGGCCGAGGTGCTGGGCATCGACCTGCTGCGCTACAAACTCGCCGCGTTCGCGATCGGCTCGTTCTACGCCGGCGTGGCCGGCGCGCTGCTGGGCTACTTCTACCGCGCGATGACGCCCGAGTACTTCACGCTGCAGCTTTCCATCTTCTACCTCGCCGCGATCATCGTCGGCGGTCTGGGCAGCATGCTGGGCACGATCTTCGGCGCGGTGTTCATGACGCTGATGCCCGAGCTGCTGCGCGGCGGCGTGGCCACCATCTCGCAATGGGCGCCGCGCGCCACCGAGGTGCTCAGCCCCGCGCAGCAGGTGGTGTTCGGCCTCCTGATCATGGGCTTTCTCGTCTTCGAGCCGCACGGCCTGCTGGAAATCTGGCGGCGCGTGCGCAGGAGCTTCCACCTGTGGCCCTTCCGGGCCTGACCCTTCCCGTCCAACGCAAGGAGCTGACGATGAGCCACGATGACCTGAGCAACCCGCTGCGCGACCCTGTTCGCCGCCGCATCGTCGGTGCCGGCCTCGGCGCGGCCGGCGCCGCCGCGCTGTCTTCGCTGCCGCTGGGCGCGGCCATCGCCCAGAGCGGCGAGATCGTCGTCGCCGCCGCACCGCCGATCACCGGCGTGTTCGCGTTCGCCGGCGTGGGCTTGCACCAGGGCCTGGGCGACTACTGCCAGTGGCGCAACGAAACCAGGAGGGGCGTCGCCGGCCGCACGCTGCGCTACATCGGCGAAGACAGTGGCTACAAGATGGACCAGGCGATGGCCGTCTTCAAGAAGCTGATGGGCGCGCACAAGCCGCCGGTGTTCTACGGCGACAGCACGGCCTGGGCCAAGGCCGCCGCGGCCGAAGTCAGCCAACTCGGCACCACGCTCACCTCGAGCCCGAGCTTCAGCTCCGACCTCGCCGACCCGAAGAACGCGCCCTACTACTTCATGGCCGGGCCCACCTACACGGCGATGGGCGAGATCCTGCTCGAGTACATCAACCGCACCTCGCGCGGCGCCAGCAAGCCCGCGGTCGCCATCGTGTACAGCGACACCGAGTTCGGCCGCGACCCCATCCCCGGCATCAAGGCCAAGGCGCAGGCGCTGCAGATCCCGATCGTGCAGGAGATCGTCACCAAGCCGGGCGCGGTGGACGTGAGCAGCGAGGTGGCCAAGCTGCGCCGCGCCAAGCCGGACTACGTGATCTTCCACGGTTATGTGCTGGCACCGATCCCCGAGTTCATCAAGCAGATGCGCGAGGCCGGCATGAGCACGGTGCCGATGGGCACGATCTGGAGCATGGACAAGACCACCGTCGACGCGATGGGCGCCGCCGGCCAGGGCTGGATGGGCGTGATGCCCTACCGCTACAGCTACGACACCGAGGGCGCGCCGACGATGCAGGCGATCAAGGAGTTCACCGCCAAGGCGCGGCCGAACATGCCCTACGTGCCGCTGTTCTACACGCACGGCTGGCTGGTGGGCATGATCTTCAGCGAAGTGATCGAACGCACGCTGAAGGCCGGCAAGCCGCTGACCGGAGCGAACATGAAGGCGGCGCTGGAAAGCATCGACCACTGGGACACCGGCGGCGTGACGGGGTTGCTGGTGTCACTCAAGGGCCACCAGATTCCGAGCGGCCGCATCTACACCTACGACGCCACGTCGAAGCTGCTGCAGCCCGCCAGCGGCTGGATCAAGACGGCGTAATGGCCCACTCCCGAAGCGGCCTGGCGGCCGCCTCCCCCTCGAGATGGCGCTGCCAGCGCACCGGCAAAGCCGCGTCCCCGGCGGCCGCCTGGCCATGTCAAGCACCTCACCCGCGTGCGCTTCACCGGGAACGAGCACGCTGATGACACCGCCCGCGCTCGGCATCGAGAACATCGAGGTGGTCTACGGCCACTCGGTGCAGGTGCTGCGCGGGCTGTCGCTGGCGGTGCCGGCCGGGCAGATCGTGGCGCTCCTGGGCAGCAATGGCGCCGGCAAGACGACCACGCTGAAGGCCATCTCGGGCCTGCTGCCGCTGGAGGTGGGTGAGATCAAGAGCGGCGCCATCCGCTTCCAGGGCGAGCGCATCGATGCCGTGCCGCCGCACCTGCTGGCGCGGCGCGGCATCGGCCACGTGCGCGAGGGGCGGCACGTGTTCGAAGACCTCACCGTCGACGAGAACCTCGTCGCCGCGTCCAATGCATTGACAGGGCGCGGCGGACCGAAAGCCGCCGACACCGCGCTCATCTACGACTACTTTCCGCGCCTGGCCGAGCGCCGCGCGCAGCGCGCCGGCTACCTCTCGGGTGGCGAGCAGCAGATGCTGGCCATCGGCCGCGCGCTGCTCGGCAAGCCCGCGCTGATGCTGCTGGACGAACCCTCGCTGGGCCTGGCGCCGCTGGTGGTGCAGGGCATCTTCGAGATCATCGCCCGCATCAACCGCGAGCAGGGCGTGGCGATGCTGCTGGTGGAGCAGAACGCGATGGCCGCGTTCGAGATCGCGCAGTACGGCTACATCATGGAAAGCGGCAAGGTCGTTATCGACGGCCCCACCGACAAGCTCGTGCGCGACCCCGACGTGCAGCGCTTCTATCTCGGCTACGGCGACGGCAGCGCGGAGCTGGCGAGCTTCCGCCACGTGAAGCACTACAAGCGCCGCAAGCGCTGGTTGTCATGACCCCCCCCGTAGCGGCCTTCGGCCGCCTCCCCCCAGGGGGCAACGCCAGCGGCCCGGCAAAGCCGGTTCCGCGGCGTTCGCTTGGCTGGCAGCACACTGCCCCGCAATCATGAGTTCCCCCATCGACACCCTCACGCTGCCGCTGCAGCTGCGCCACTGGGCACAGGTGCGGCCCGAAGCGGTGGCGCTGCGGCAGAAGGACTTCGGCATCTGGGAACCGGTGACCTGGGCGCAGTACGAGCAGGCGGCGCGCCACTTCGGCCTCGGCCTCGTGAAGCTCGGCCTGCCCGAAGGCGGCCACTGCGCGGTGATCAGCGAGAACCGCAAGGAGTGGGTGTTCGCGCAGCTGGGCTGCGGGCTGGTCGGTGCGGTGACGGTGGGCGTCTACCCCACATCACCGGCGCCCGAAGTGGAGTACCTGCTGCACGCCTCCGACGCGGTGGTCGTCGTGTGCGAAGACCAGGAGCAGCTCGACAAGGTGCTGGAGGTGCGCGAGCGGCTGCCGCTGCTGAAGCACCTGGTCGTCATCGACCCGCGCGGCCTGCGCCACTACGAAGTGCCCGACCTGATGACCTTCGAGGAGGTCAGCGCGCTCGGCGCGGCGTTCGAGCACGAGAAGCCGCGCATCGTCGACGAGCGCCTCGAACGCCAGCGCATGGACGACACCGCGCTGATGATCTTCACCAGCGGCTCCACCGGCCGCCCGAAGGCGGCGATGCTGAGCTACGGCAACGTCGCCGCGATGGCCCGAGGCGCCGACGCCATCTACCGCTGCACACCCGCCGACAGCACCGTGTCGTACCTGCCGCTTTGTCACGTGGCCGAGCAGATCTACACCGTGGACCTGCCGCTGCGCTCGGGCGCGGTGGTGAACTTCGCCGAAAGCCTGCGCACGGTGCAAGGCGACTTGCGCGAGATCGCGCCCACGCTGTTCCTCGGCGTGCCGCGCATCTGGGAGAAGCTGCACGCCTCGATCGAGATCAAGGTGCGCGAGGCGGGCGGCCTGCGCCGCAAGCTCTACGAGCGTGCGCTCGCCGCCACGCTGCCGTTTGCCGACGTGCCGCCCGAGCGCCGCACGCTGGCGCAGCGCCTGACGCACGGGCTGTGGTGGTGGCTCGTGCTGCGCGCGCTCACCAACTTCATCGGCCTCACCCGCTGCCGCATGGCGCTGTCGGGCGCCGCGCCGATCGCACCGGACATGCTGCGCTTTTTCCGCGCGCTGGGCGTGCCCATCCGCGAGGGCTTCGGCATGACCGAGACCGCCGGCGTCGCCACCGTGCAGCGCAGCGCCGCGTCGCCCATCGGCACGGTGGGCAGCGCGATCCCGGGTGTCGAGCTGAAGATCGCCGACGACGGCGAGTTGCTCGTGCGCGGCCCGACGGTGTTCAAGGGCTACTACCGCAACGAAGCGGCCACGCGCGAGGCCATCGACGCCGAGGGCTACTTGCACACCGGCGACGTGGCCGAACGCGTGGCGAGCCCAGAAAGCGCGCGGCATGGCGACGAGGTCCGCATCGTCGACCGCAAGAAGGACATCATGATCACCGCCGGCGGCAAGAACATCACGCCCAGCGAAATCGAGAACGCGCTGAAGTTCAGCGCCTACGTCAAGGAAGCCATCGTCGTCGCCGACCGCCGGCCGTTCGTCGCCGCGCTGATCCAGATCGACTACGACACCGTGGGCAAGTGGGCCGAGGAGCACAGCCTCGCGTACACGCATTTCCGCAGCCTCGCCGAGCACCCGCGCGTGCGCGAACTCGTGCAGGCCGAGGTCGACCGCGTCAACGCGCGCTTCCCGCAGGTGCAGCAGGTGCGCCGGTTCCACCTGCTGACCAAGGAACTCGACCACGACGACGGCGAGGTCACCGCGACGATGAAGGTCAAGCGCAGGAGCATTGCCGAGAAGTACGCCGTGGCGATCGAGGCGCTGTACGGCGGGGGCGCGGCGCAGGCGCCCGTGGGCCAGGCGGCGTGAACACCGCGCCGTCGACCGGAGGTGGGGGCGGAGGCGGAGGCGTCGACGACCTGTACCCCGCCACGACCCCGCTGGCCACCGAGGAGCACGCCGCCTTCCGCGCCACCGTGCGCCGCTTCATCGCCGAGGAGATCACGCCGCACCACGCCCAGTGGGAACGCGACGGCCAGGTGCCGCGAGCGCTGTGGCAGCGTGCCGGTGAACTGGGCCTGCTTTGCCTGACGGTGCCCGAGGCCTGCGGCGGCGCCGGCGCCGACTTCGGCTACGCCGCCATCGTCACCGAGGAGATGGCGCGCGCCGGCGCCACCGGGCCGCTGTTCTACCTGCACTCGGACATCGTCGCGCCGTACCTCGTGCACTACGGCACCGAGGCGCAGAAGCAGCAGTGGCTGCCGCGCATGGCCCGCGGCGAATGCATCGCCGCCATCGGCATGACCGAGCCGGGCGCCGGCAGCGACCTTGCGGCGCTGCGCACGCGCGCCGAGCCCGAGGGCGAGGGCGCGCAGGCGGTGTGGCGCATCAACGGCCAGAAAATCTTCATCAGCAACGGCCAGCTGTGCGACCTGCTGCTGCTGGCGGCAAAGACCGACGCCGCGCGTGGCGCGCACGGCGTGAGCTTGCTGCTGGTCCCCACGCACCTGGCGGGCTTCAGCCGCGGGCGCCGGCTCGACAAGCTCGGCATGCACGCGCAAGACACCTCGGAACTCTTCTTCACCGACCTGCGCATCCCGCGCGACCACCTGCTGGGTGAGGCGGGCCGCGGCTTCGGCTGCATGATGAGCCAGCTGCCGCAGGAGCGGCTGCTGGTGGCCATCACCGCGGTGGGCGCGATGGAAGCCGCGGTGGCGTGGACGCGCGAGCAGGTGATGCAGCGCGAAGCCTTCGGTGCGCCGCTGGCCGACAAGCAGACGGTGCGCCACCGCCTCGTCGAGGCCCATGCCAACACGCGCGTGGCGCGCGCCTTTCTCGACGAGTGCCTGCGCCGGCACCTCGCCGGCACGCTGGACACCGCCACCGCGTCGATCGCCAAGTACTGGTGCACCGAGATGCAGTTCCAGGTGCTCGACAGCTGCCTGCAACTGTTCGGCGGCTATGGCTACATGCGCGAATACCCGATCGCGCGCGCCTGGGTCGATGCGCGTGTGCAGCGCATCTACGGCGGCACCACCGAGATCATGAAGGAGATCGTGGCGCGCTCGTTGTTCGAGGGCCGGCGCTGACGGGGCTGGCCATGGCGCCTGGGCGGGCGGGCCCCTTGGCGCGGCCGCGATGGGCTGGCTGCGTTGACGCCGCCGGCGCGGCCGCTAGCATCGCGGCTGGTTCCACGCCGGACATGGACCCTTCGCGACCCCGATCGCCATGAAGATCCCGCACCGCCTCGCGCTGAAGCTCTCCCCGCTGGTCGAAGCCGCCCGCGGCGAGCCGCTGGTCGAACCCTTCGTCGAGGTCGAGGCGCTCGACGACAACCAGCTCGTGCTCGGGTCGTCGCACGGCCGCTTCGTCTTCGACCGCCAGGCCCGCGTGGTGCTGCAGGACGAGCAGCAGCTGGCCGCTTTCGACAGCATCCAGTCGGTGGACATCGCCGCCTTCCCGGGCGGGCGCGGCGAGCGCAGCTGGTCGATCACGCTGTTCTGCGGCTTTCTCGACCGCATCACGGTAGGCCGCACCTATGACGACGGCGACGCCTCGGTGGTGGCCTCCAAGCTCGCCGGCGTCATCGGCTGCAAGGTGATCTCGCTGCTCGGTCAGCGCTGAACGACGGCCGCGGGCGGCCGCGGCGGCGCGATCGCGCCATCCACCAGCTCGACGACGCGGTCGCAGCGCGCGGCCAGCCGCGGGTCGTGCGTGACGACGAGGAAGGCGGTGCCGCGCTCGGCGTTGAAGCGGCGCATCAGCGCGAACACCTCGTCGGCAGTGTGCGTGTCGAGGTTGCCGGTGGGCTCGTCGGCCAGCACCAGCGGCGAGCCGCGCGAAAGCGCGCGCGCGATCGCCACGCGCTGCTGCATGCCGCCGGAAAGATGCGGCGGGCGCTTGTGCGCCGCGTCGCGCAGGCCCACCGCGTCGAGCAGGGCCAGCCCATGCGCGCGCGCCGGGCCATCCAGCTGCCCGGCGGCGATGAGCTCGGGCATCAGCACGTTCTCCAGCGCGGTGAAGGCCGGCAGCAGGTGGTGGAACTGGAACACGAAGCCCAGCGCCTCGCCGCGCAGCCGCGTGAGTTCGGCGTCGTCGAGGCGAACCACCGGTCGCCCGAGCAGGTGGTACTCGCCCGAGGTCAGCGGCTCCAGCAGGCCGATGATGTTCAGCAGCGTACTCTTGCCCGAGCCCGACGGGCCGATCAACGCCACGAATTCGCCGCGCCGCAGCTCGACGTCGATGCCGTGCAGCACCTCGGTGACCACCGGCGTGCCCAGGCCGTAGCTCTTGCGCACGCCGCGCAGTTCGATCAACGGCTGGCCGCGCGCGGCCACGCCGGCCGCGTCGCGTTCGGCCTCGCGTTCGGCCTCGGCGCCTGTCTCGGCCCTGGCCTCGGCCGCGATGCCCGCCGCGCTCACAGCCGGATCGCCTGCGCCGGGTCCAGCCGCGCCGCGCGTCGCGCCGGCGCCACGGCGGCCAGCACGCCGGCGGCGGTGGCCACCAGGGCCACCGTCAACGCCAGGTCCAGCGGCAGCCCCACCACGAACAGCGGCCTGCCGTCGCTGCCCTTGGCGAAGGTGGAAAACGCCCACAGCATGCGATCGGCCAGCACCACGCCGGCCAGCGAGCCGGCCCAGCCGACGATGGCCCCCTGAATCAGGAACACCTGCGTCATCTGTGCGCGCGTGGCCCCCATCGCGCGCAGGATGCCGATCTCCTTGCTCTTCTGCACCACCGACACCACCAGCACGCTGGCGATGCCGAGCATCACCACGATGGCGGTGAAGACGCGGATCAGCCCCGTGCTGATGCTCTGCGCCTGCAGCGCCGAGAGCAGCTGGGCGTTGCTGTCCATCCAGCTTTCCACCTCGACGCCGGTACGCGCGCGCAGCAGCGTGGCCAGCCCGGCGGCGGCGAAGAGGTCGGCCACGCGACCGTAGGTCTGCGTCATGCCTCCGGGAATGCCGAGCAGGCTTTGCGCGCTGGTGTGGGTGACGTAGACGAAGCGCCGGTTGAGGTCGCGGCTGCCCAGGTCGAACAGGCCCGCGATCTTGAAGGTGTCGCCGGCCACGCCCAGCGGCACCGCGCCGCCGGGGGCCACGGCGGCGGCGCCCCCGGCGCTGCCCGCACGCACCACCAGCCGGTCGCCCACGCCCAGGCCGAGATCTTCGGCCAGTTGGCGGCCGATGAGCGCCTCGCCCGGCGCCACACGCGCCTCGCCCTCGACCACCCGCGAGCGCAGTGCGACGATGCGGTCATAACCCTCCAGTTCGATGCCCAGCAGCGAGATGGCGCGGCTGGCCTCGCCGCGCTGCGCCAGCGCCGCACCGCTGACGATGCTGGTGACGGCCAGCACACCGGACAGGCGCGCCATCTCGGCCTCGATGGCGCGCCAGTCGTCCAGCGAGCGCAGGCGCTGCGCGCGCGGCTGGGTGTCGCGCGCAGTGGCCCCGGCCGCACCGGTGGGCACCGGCGCGGTGCGCTCCTCGCGCGGCTTGACGGTCAGGTGCGGCTGCGTGCCCAGCGTGCGCTCGATGGTGTTGCCCTGCAGCCCCTGGATCAGCGCCGAGATGTAGGTCACCACCGCCACGCCGGCGGCCACGCCGACGATGATCAGCAGCGTCTGGAAGCGCCCCTCGCGCAGGAAGCGCCAGGCCACGGTGAAGGGGAAACCCATCGCTCGCCTTGCCGCTCAATCTCGACCCAGGCCGCGCATCGCCGCACCGACGTCGATGCCCTCGCCCTGCGCACCGGCTGCGGCGCGCAGGACGGCGCGCACGCGCGCACCGGGCAGCACCGCGGCATCCAGCACCACCTGCTCGCCCGCCACCAGCCCTTCGGTCACCTCCACGGCGCTCAGCGTGCGCAAGCCCGTGCGCACGGGCCGCAGCACGGTGCGGCCATCGGCCACCACCAGCACCGCGGGGCCGGCGCGCACGGCTTCACCCGGCAGCGCGATGGCCCGCTCGCGGCGGCCGGTGACGACCTCGATCGACACCGTCATGTCGTTCTTCAGCACCACCGGCGGCGCTGGCAAGACCGGCAGCGAGAACTTCACCTCCACCGAGCCGCGCTGCGCGTCGATGAGCGGTGCGATGCTGGCCACGCGGGCCTCGAACGGCTGCTGCGCAAAGGCATCGGCCACCACCCGGGCGGCCAGCCCGGGGTTGAGGCGGCCGAGGTACTTCTCGTCGACCAGCGCAACCAGCTGCACCGGCCCGCGCACGCTCAGCTCGGCCAGCCGGGTGCCTGGCTGCACGATCTGCCCCGGCTCCACCAGCCGCGAGAGCACGGTGGCCTCGGCCGGCGCGCCGATGCGCGTCTGCGCCAGCCGCGCGCGCGCCAGCTCCAGCGCCGCGCGCGCCTCGGCCACGCGGGCTTCGGCCTGCAGCAGCTCGGTGCCGCTGACGTTGGCCTCCTGTTGCAACAAGGCGGAGCGAAGCGCCGCCTGTGCGACTTCGGCGGCGCGGCGGGCCTCGTCCAGCCGCGCCTGGCCGATGAAGCCCTGGGCCAGCAACTGCTCGCTGCGCTGCGCCTCGCGCTCGGCCGCGGCGGCGTTGGCGCGCGCCTGCTCCACCTGCTGCGTGGCCACCGGGGCGGCCAGCCGGCGCTGGCCGGCCAGGCGGGCCTCGGCGGCGGCCAGCGCGGCGGCGGCCTGCCGCGCGGTGGCCGCGAGTTCGGCATCTTCCAGCCGCACCAGCAGCTCGCCGGCGGCGAGCATCTGCCCCTCGCGGCGCGTGACCTCGGCCACGCGGCCGGTGATGGTGGCGCCGACGAACACGCGGCTTTCGCTGGCCACACGGCCACTGACGGCCAGGCTCTGAGTCAACGGTGCCGCAGCGGCGGTGACCACCTGCACGGGCACGGCGCGCGTGCGGCTCCACGCCAGCACGGCGGCCACGGCCAGCACAGCCAGCGCGGCCCAGACCCACGGGCGGCTTCTCGGGTCCAACGCGGCCAGGCGGCTGGGCAGCGGCATCGTGGGGCCGATTGTGGCGGCAGGCTCGGGCGCGCCCCAGGCCCCGCGGTTCGCGCGAACGGCCAGGAACGCGGGGCGCTGCTGCCCGCGGCGCATCGGGCCCACGTACCGGGCGGGCACCCGCCCCGCACCGGCGCCGAACGCGCCCCGCACCCGCCCCGCACCCGCCCCGCACCCGCCCCGCACCCGCCCCGCACTCGCGTATGCTGCCGGCTCCTGCCGCTTCATCCGAGGAACCTGCCGTGCCCAAGCCCAACTACGCGTTCGAGAAGCGCCAGCGCGAACTCGAGAAAAAGCGCAAGAAGGAGGAGAAGGCGCAGCGCAAGCAGACCCGTACCGGCAGCGATGCGCCGGCTGATCA
This sequence comes from Rubrivivax sp., assembly GCA_016789865.1. Lineage (GTDB taxonomy): Bacteria > Pseudomonadota > Gammaproteobacteria > Burkholderiales > Burkholderiaceae_C > Rubrivivax. The sequence goes on along the minus strand of JAEUPC010000061.1, from coordinate 33,252 downwards.
GGCCGGCGCCCCGGCCGGCGGCGAGAGCGGTGCCGCTGGGCCAGCGAACCCACCGGCACCCACCCCGGGCCCCTGAGGCGCCCTGGGCCGCCGCAGGCACACCCGCCCCCGTGTCGACCTCACCGCGCCCGGCAGACGCCGCCTCGCCCGCCCCCGAGCAGCGCTTCTTCGACGCCGCCGAGGCCTTGCGACGCCTGGCCGTGTCGTGGGGCGACCAGTCCTATGGCGCCGTGCTCGTGGCCGACGGGGTGATCGTCGGCGTCGGCCCCAGCCGCGTGGTGGTCGACCGCAATCCCGACGCTCATGCCGAGCGCGTGGCCCTGCGCGATGCGCAGCAGCGGCTGGGCCGGCCCTCGCTGGCCGGCGCCGTGTTGTACTCGACCTCCCGGCCCTGCCGGGCCTGCGAAGCCGCCGCGGCCGCCGCCGGCGTCGCGCGCATGATCCACGGCAGCGCGCTCCAAGACGCCGGGCCGCCGATGCGCTGAGAGCTTGTCCCGGCCGGGCGCCCGCGAGGCGGCCGCCGCGCCCCGCTGCAGCACGCGCCGCGCTGGCCGGCATCGCGGCAACGCGGCACCGGCGGCAGAATGACGGGCATGCTTCGCCAGCCCGAGATCCACTGCCCGGCCTGCGGCTACAAGCCGCGCATCGAAGACCGCTGGACCTGTGTGGCCGAGTGCGGCACGGTGTGGCACACGTTCTGGACCGGCGGCGTCTGCCCGGGGTGTACGCGGCCGTGGAAGACCACGCAGTGCCCGACCTGCGAGAAGGTGTCGCCGCACCGCGCCTGGTACCACCTGCCGGGCGACCCGCCGGCATCACGCACCGAACCGGCCGAATCGGGGGTCACACGGTGAAGGTGCAGCGCGCACGACCCGCCGGGTGGACCGGATGGACCGGATGGGCCGGATGGCCCGGGTGGATCTGGGCCGCCCTGGGCGGCCTGCTGGCCTTTACCGCATTCTTCACCGCGCCGCGGCTGGTGAACGGCCGCACCGACGCCGCGCCGCGCGTCATCACGCCGCGCGGGCCGCTGGAGCCCGAAGAACGCGCGCTGATCGAGCTGTTCCGCAGGGCCTCGCCGTCGGTGGTGCACATCACCTCGCTGGGCACCCAGCGCGACTTCTTCAGCATGAATGTGCAGCGCGTGCCGCGCGGCACCGGCACCGGCTTCGTGTGGGACGAGCGCGGCCACATCGTCACCAACTTCCACGTCATCCAGGAGGCCAGCGCCGCGCGCGTGACACTGGCCGACCAGAGCACGCACGAGGCCGAACTGGTGGGCGCCTTCCCGGACCGCGACCTGGCCGTGCTGCGCATCAATGCGCCCAAGGACAAGCTGCCGCCGATCGCCATCGGCACCAGCCGCGACCTGCAGGTGGGGCAGCGCGTGCTGGCCATCGGGAACCCTTTCGGCCTGGACCAGACGCTGACCACCGGCATCGTCAGTGCGCTCAACCGCGAGATCGAGAGCTTCAACCAGCGCACCATCCGCGGCGTCATCCAGACCGACGCGGCCATCAACCCCGGCAACAGCGGCGGGCCGCTGCTCGACTCGGCCGGGCGGCTGATCGGCGTCAACACGCAGATCGCCAGCCCCAGCGGCGCCAGCGCCGGCATCGGCTTCTCGATTCCGGTGGACGAGGTGAACCGCATCGTGCCGCGGCTGATCCGCGACGGGCGCTTCGTGCGGCCGACGCTGGGCATCGGCGCCGGGCCGGCCGACCTGCACCGGGCGCTGAAGCTGCCGCGTGGCGTGGCCATCGTGCAGGTGGGCAACAACAGCCCGGCGATGCGAGCCGGGCTGCAGCCCTTCCGCCGCGGCGCGCAGCGCGGCGAGATCGTCGCCGGCGACGTCATCACGCAGATCGACGGCGAGAACGTCAACGACCTGGACGACATGTTCACGCTGCTGGAGCGCCGCCAGCCCGGCGACACCGTGACGCTGACGCTGTGGCGCGCCGGTCAGACGCGCAAGCAGGCGGTGGTGCTGGGCAGCAGCGACTGAGACGCGCGAGGTGCCCCCAACGCGCGGCGCGGCACGGGGGGTGTCCTGCGCCGGCCGCGCCGCCCGGGCGGGCTTCAGCCGCGCACCGCCTCGCGGTCGAACTCCGGCCCGATCTTGAACACGCCGCTGCAGCGCATGGCCACTGCGTCGGCGCTGCGCACCAAGCCCTGCATGAACACCATCGTGCGCGTCGTGCGCAGCACCTGCATCTGGCCTTCGACCCAGTCGCCCAGGCGCGCCGGGCCGATGTAGTCGATCTGCAGGCTGACCGTGGGCAGGAAGCGGCGCTTCAGTTCGGGCACCAGCGCAATGGCGCCGATCGGCATCAGCATGTCGGCAAAGGTGGCGAGCATGCCGCCGTGGCAGATGCCCATCGGATTGCAGTGGCGCGGCTCGACGCGAAACCCCAGCTTGAACTCAACGCCCTCGTGGCGCACCCACAGCGGCCCATTCACGGCGATGAAGCCTGTGCTGGCGCGGAAGGGCCGGTAGCCCGGGGGCACACCGGCGTGGGCGAACGCGTCGCCTGGCGATGCGGCCGCGCCTTCGGCGCCGACATCGGCGCTCACCGGGCAACCTCCGCGCCGGCGCGCTTCCGTGTACATGCCTCGGAGCGGATCCAGGCTGTCACGCCTTCGCCTCCCGCGCCACGTCGGCATCGAAATCGGCCCGGGCGAAGGCGCCGGCGCCGCCTTCGGCCGCGCCCCAGCCCGGGTAGAGCCGGGCGAAGTCGGCGGTGATCGCGTCCAGCGGCATGTCGTCGAAGGTGCCGCGCTGGTGCACGTATTCCATGTGCCGGTTGCCGGCGCGGTCGTAGGGGTGGTAGATCGAATCGTGCAGGCCGTCGAACTCCAGCGGCAGCAGCCCGAAGCGCTCGCACAGCTGGATGTTGAACGCCGGCGTCGCCTTCACCCAGCGCCCCGCGAGGAAGAGGTCGGTGTAGCCGTGCCAGATGTACAGGTCGGTCTTGAGCACCTGGCGCATGCGCTCGGTGCTCAGGTGGTTGCGCACGTCGGCATAGCCCAGCCGCGCCGGGATGCCGCTGGCGCGGCAGGCCGCGGCCAGCAGCGCCGCCTTGGGCACGCACCACCCGTAGCCGCATTCGAGCACGGTGCTGGCACGCATGCCGGCGGGCGAGAGGTCCACGCGATACGGGTCGTAGCGAAAGCCGTCGCGCACGGCCAGGTACAGCGCCACCGCACGTTGGAGTTCGGTGCCGCCCTCGGCGTGCGCGGCGGCGAAGGCGCGCACCGCCGCGTGGTCGCTGTCGACGAGGGGCGTGGCGGCCAGGGCGGCCGCGGGCGGCGGGTTCATCTGCATCCGGGCACGCGCGGGCTGCGCAGGAAGGGGCGAGAGGGCAAGAGGCTGAGAGCGCAAGAGGGTAAACGGCGGGGAGCGCGCGGCGCACCCCCGGACCTTCACTCGTAGCGCGGATCGTGCCACCACGGAAACCAAACGGGCATCGCGCTGGTGACACGGTCGGTGAAGTGCGCCGGGCGCTTCTCGAGGAACGATGCCACGCCCTCGCGCACGTCGGCCGAGCGGCCGCGCGCAAAGATGGCGCGGCTGTCCACGCGGTGGGCGTGCATCGGGTGCTCGGCGCCCAGCATGCGCCACATCATCTGCCGCGTCAGCGCCACCGACACCGGCGCGGTGTGGGCGGCAATCTCGCGCGCCAGCGCCTGCGCGGCCGGCAGCAACGCTTCGGCGGGCACCACCTGCCGCACGAGGCCGGCCTCCAGCGCCTCGGAGGCCGGGAACACGCGGCCGGTCATCGTCCACTCCAGCGCCCGGCCGATGCCCACGCGGCGCGGCAGGAACCAGCTCGAGCAGGCCTCGGGCACGATGCCGCGGCGGGTGAACACGAAACCGAAGCGCGCCTGCTCGCTGGCCAGCAGCATGTCCATCGGCAACAACAGGGTCGCGCCGATGCCCACCGCCGGGCCGTTGACGGCGGCGATCACCGGCTTCAGGCAATCGAAGATGCGCAGCGTGACCCGCCCGCCGCCATCGCGCACCGCCTCGCTGGCCCAGTCGACGCGGCCGTCGGCGCCCACCACCGCGGCCACGCCGGGGCGGTCGGCGCGGGCCTCGTAGTCGAAGGTCTTGCCGCCTTGCGACAAGTCGGCTCCGGCGCAGAAGGCGCGGCCGGCCCCGGTGACGACGACGGCGCGCACCTCGTCGTCGGCATCGGCGCGGTCGAACACGGCGATGAGGTCGTTCATCATCGCCAGGTTGAAGGTGTTGAGCTGCTCGGGGCGGTCGAGCGTCACCGTCAGCACGTGCTCGGCGAGCTCGACGCGCAGCGTCTGGTAGGCGGGGTCGGAAGCCATGGGGTCGCGCTCTCCTGCGGGTGGGCGCAGTATCGCCGCAGCGTGTGCCGCCCCCTGCGCTCAGCGCCGCTCTTCGTACACGCCCAGCTTGCAGTGCAGCGGCGTCTCGTCGGCCAGGAAGACGAACGCCGGCCCGTGCCCCGCGCGGTTGCCCAGCGTCACCGGCGTGTACCCCGGTGCGCAGCAGGTGTCGGCCTCGGCCAGCGTGAAGGTGTCGGGGCCTGCCTGCACCGTGACGCCGCCTTCGATGAGGTGGAACACGCACGCCGGGCTGCGCGCCGGCAGCGTGAGCGTCTGCCCGGGGCGCAGCATCAGCGCGTAGAAGCCGAGGATGTTCTGCGCGTGCGCGCCGGTCTCGGGGTTGGCGTAGGTGATCTGCACCGGCTCGTCGGCCCCCAGCTCGCCGGCCAGCGCCAGCAGCGCAGCGCGCGCCTCGGCCCAGGGGTAGCGCAGCATCGGGTAGGCCTTGGCGGCGCGCTGGAAGTACGGCGTGGGCAGCAGGCCGCCGCGCGCGTAGCGCCGCTCGGCCGCACCCGGGTGCACCGGCTGGCGCACACCGGGCAGGTGGTAACTCGCCTCCAGGTAGTGGACCAGCGGCAGGTCGAGCACGTCGAGCCACACCACCGGCTGGCGGCCGTCGTGCCCGTGCTCGTGCCACAGGCCGGTGGGCGTGAGGATGAGATCGCCTCGGCTCATCGGCAGCTTCTCGCCGTCGACGGTGGTGTAGGCACCCTCGCCCTCGACGATCATGCGCACCGCGTTGGGCGTGTGGCGGTGGCTGGGCGCCCATTCACCCGGCAGCAGCAGTTGCATGCCCAGGTAGATGGCGGCGCTGGCCTGCATCTTCTCCAGCCCGTGGCCGGGGTTGGCCAGCACCAGCACGCGGCGCTCGGCCTTTTCGATGGGCGTCAGCTCACCGGCCTTCAGCAGCAGCGGGCGCAGCGCCTCATAGGCCCAATGCGTGGCGCGCGTGGCCGGCACCGGCTTGTCCGGCGGCAGCACGGCGCGCAGGCTCGGCCACAGCGGCACGAGGTTCAGCGCGCGCAGCGCCGCCACGTAGTCGGCGGGCAGGTCTTCAAGGCGGCCGAGCTCATGCGACATGGTGTTCTCCTTGCGGCGCGGGCGGCGGCGCGGCATGCCGCCGTTGGCTGCGGGCGGCGGCGGGTTCGTCCCGCGACCTGCGGCCACCGGGCTGCCGACGGGTAGCGCCAGGGGCCCCTGGCATGTCGTCGGCATGCCGATCATTACAACATCGGGCGCAGGCTGCCCGGCCGGCCGGGCCCCTTGGCTGCGCGAGAATCGCGCGCCCTGTCCGGAGCCCCCATGCAAGTTGTCTGCCTCGATCTCGAAGGCGTGCTCGTGCCCGAGATCTGGATCGCGTTTGCCGAACGCACCGGCATCGCCGAGTTTCGCCGCACCACCCGCGACGAGCCCGATTACGACCGGCTGATGCGCTGGCGCCTGGCGCTGCTGCGCCAGCATCGCCTGAAGCTGGCCGACATCCAGGGCGTCATCGCCGGCATGGCGCCGTTGCCCGGCGCGCGCGAGTTCCTGGACGAGCTGCGCAGCCGCTACCAGGTGATCATCCTGTCGGACACGTTCTACGAGTTCGCCGACCCGCTGATGCGCCAGCTCGGCCGGCCCACGTTGTTCTGCCACCGGCTGGAAACGGATGCCGAGGGCTACGTGGCCGCCTATCACCTGCGCCAGCCCGACCAGAAGCGGCAGGCGGTGCAGGCGCTGCAGGGCCTGAACTACCGCGTCATCGCTGCGGGCGACTCGTACAACGACACCGCGATGCTCGGCGCCGCCGACGCCGGCTTCCTGATCCACCCGCCGGCCAACGTGGTGGCGCAGTTCCCGCAGTTTCCGGTGCACTCGAACTACGCTGACCTGAAGGCCGGCATCGACGCCGCCGCGGCGCGCCTGGGCGCGGCTTGAGCATCCCCGACCAGGAACGCGCCCCATGCTCCGCCGCGAACTCGAGCTGCCCGCCCCCGCCCGCGACGCAGTCATCGGCATCGAAGCGGTGAACCACGGCGCCGATGCCATCTACATCGGCGGCCCGGGCCTCGACGCGCGCGACAAGACCGCGGCCCGCCCCGCGGGCGCTTCAGCCTAACGCCGCCGGGTCGAAGTTCGCCCCGCAGACGACGACCGCCACGCGCTCGTCGGGCGCCAGCTCCACCGCCCGCGCCCACAACGCCGCCATCGGCAGCGCGGCGCCGGGTTCCACCGCCAGCCGCAGGTCGCGCCACATGCGCAGCTGCGCCGCGCCGATGAGGTCGTCGGGCAGCAGATACGAGGCCACCACGTGCCGGCGGCAGACCGGCCACGCCAGCCGGCCGATGCGCCGCGCGCCGAGCGAGTCGGCGGCGATGCCCGAGACCTCCACGTCCACCGGTTCGCCGCGCTGCAGCGCGCTGTGCAGCGTGGGGGCGCGCTCGGGCTCCATCGACTCGACGCGCGTGCAGCCTTCGAACCACGCCGCGATGCCGGCGATGAGCCCGCCGCCGCCCACGCTGACCAGCACCCGGTCGGGCACGCCGGCCTCGGCCTCGATCTCCATGGCCAGCGTGCCGGCGCCGGCCAGCACCTCGGGTTGGTCGTAGGCGTGCATCAGCAGCGCACCCGTGGCGATCTGCCGGTCGAGGCAGGCCTCGAACGCATGGGCGTAAGTCGGGCCGGCCACCGTCATCTGCGCCCCGGCGGCCAGCAGGCGGTGGCGCTTGGATTGCGGTGTGCTCTCGGCCACGAACACCTCGCAGCGCGCGCCCACGGCGCGGGCGGCCATCGCCGCGGCGATGCCGGCGTTGCCGCCCGAGGCGATGACCACGCCGGCGGCCGGCACGCGCTGCGAACGCAGCCGGTTGAACATGCCGCGCGCCTTGAAGCTGCCGCTGACCTGCATGTGCTCCAGCTTCAGCCAGACCTCGGCGCACGGCACACCGAGCGCCGCGCCCGGCATGCGCCACAGCGGCGTGCGCCGCACGTCGTGCTTGATGCGCTCCATCGCCGCGCGCACGGCCGCCGGGCCGACCAGATCGGCCAGGTCCGCCATATCGGCTTCAACCGAGGGGGTAGGGGCAGCGTCCATGCGCCTCATCGTAGCGCCGCGCGCCGCGCCCGAGGGTAGAGTCGGGCATGCACGCGTCCGCCCCAGCCGCCAGGCCCGGCCTCCCCACGGGCCACGTCACCGGCCCCGTCACCGGCCATGTCACCGAAAAGACCCCGGGCCCGGCGCCGAGCGCCGACACGCTCGCCTGGGCGCAGCGCCTGGTGCGCCTGAACACCGTCAGCAGCGGGTCGAACCTCGCGCTCATCGAGACCATCGCCGACGCGCTGCGGGCCCTGCAGGTGCCGCTTCGCCTGACCTACGACGACGAGCGGCGCAAGGCCAACCTCTTTGCGACGCTGGGCGCGGGCAAGCCGGCGGGGCTCGTGCTCTCGGGCCACACCGACACCGTGCCCTGGGACGGCCAGGCGTGGACGCGCGACCCGCTGGGCGGCGAGGCGGCCGATGGCCGGCTCTGGGGCCGCGGCAGTGCCGACATGAAGAGCTACATCGGCGCGGTGGTCGCGCAGACGCGCGCCTGGCTCGCGGCCGATCTGCCGTTCGCGCTGCACTACGCCTTCAGCTACGACGAGGAGGTCGGCGGTTTCGGCGTGCGGCGGCTCCTGGCCGACCTGCGCGATGCGGGCGTGGCGCCGCGCCTGTGCATCATCGGCGAACCCACCGAGATGGTGCCGGCGGTCGCGCACAAGGGCGTCTACCGCTGGCGCTGCCATGTGCGCGGGCACGCGGCGCACAGCTCGCTGACGCCGTTTGCGGTGAACGCGGTGGAGGCGGCGGCGCGCGTCATCGCGCGCATCAGCGGCATCGGCGACGAACTGCGCGCCGGCGAGTCGCGACAGGCCGGCTTCGATGTGCCCTACAGCACCGCCGCGGTGTGCTTCGTGCAAGGCGGCATCGCCGACAACGTGGTGCCCGAGGACTGCCGCTTCCACTACGAGTTCCGCAACCTGCCCGGCGTCGACCCCGAGGCCTTGCAGCAGCAGGTGCTGGCCAGCGCGCGTGCGCTCGAGCCGGCGATGCAGGCGGTGGATGCGACCAGCGGCTTTCGCTTCGAGTCGTTTGCCGAGATGCCGGCCTTCCGCGCTCAGCCCGACGAGCCGGCCGTGGCGCTGGCGCTGCGGCTGGCGCAGGCGACCAGCACCACCCATGTCGCCTTCGGCACCGAGGCCGGCATGTTCCAGCGCGCCGGCATCTCCACCGTGGTGTGCGGGCCGGGCAGCATCGGCCAGGCGCACCAGGCCGACGAGTTCGTCACGCTGGAGCAGCTGGCGCGGTGCGAAGGCTTCCTGCGCGGCATCACCGCGCAGGGGGCGGCGGTCCTTGGCCGCTGAGGCGCAACGCGGTCGCAGGCCGCTGAGGCGCAACGCGGCCGCAGGCCGCTGAGGCCCAACGAGGCCGCAAGCCACCGGGTGCCCGCGGCGCAGCCGCGGAGCGCCAGGCTTGTCATCGCCGCGCGGCTTGTGCGCGGCGACGTCGGCTGAGCGCGCCTATTCCGCCAGCAGGTGCTGCGGCGCCTCGCCGGCTGCCCAGCGACGCCACATTCGCGCCAGCAGGTCCTCGAACTCGCGCGTGTAGCGCGCGCAGTCGAACAACGGCAGCTCCCGCCGCCGCGTGCGCAGGTGCTCGCGGTAGCCGGCGTGCAGCGCCGGCTCGCGCGCCAGCGCAGTGATCGCCGCGCAGTAGTCCTCCACACGCTCGAACGCCAGCTCGGCCATCCCGGCGGCATTCAGCACGCTGGCCGCCACGCGCGAGGCGAAGCCGTTGCCATGCAGCGTGACCACCGGCACGCCGGCCCACAGCGCATCTGCGGCGGTGGTGTGGGCGTTGTACGGCCAGGTGTCGACGAACACATCGGCCAGCGCCAGCCGCGCGAAGTGCTCGGCATACGCCACGGCGCGGGCGAACACGATGCGCTCGCCGGCCACGCCCCGGGCCTGGGCCTCGCGGCGCACGTTGTCGTGCAGCTGGCCGTTGGTCTCCTTCAGCCACAACACCGAACCGGGCACCTCGCGCATCACCGCGCACCAGGCGTCGAACGCCTCGGGCAGGATCTTGTAGGTGTGGTTGAAGGCGCACATCACGAAGCCCTCGGCCGGCAAGCCGGCACGCTCGCGTGTCATCGCCGGCATCGCCTGCTCGGGCACCGGCCGCCAGCCGCCGTTGGGCTGGAAGGTCAGCGGCATCTGCGCCAGCTTCTCCGTGTACAGGTGGGCCAGCTGCACCGGCGTGACCAGCGGGTCGCCGATCAGGTAGTCGATGTACGGCGCACCGCTGCTGGCCGGGTAGCCGAGATAGGCCACCTGCACCGGCGCCGGGCGGCGCGCCAGGATGGCGCTGCGGTGGCCGCGCGTGTGGCCCTGCAGGTCCACCAGGATGTCCGTGCCGTCGGCGCGGATGCGCTCGGCGGCCAGCGCATCGCTGGTGCCGCGCAGGTCGACGAAGTGATCGGCCGCACGCTCGATGCGCTGGCGCAGCGCCGAGCCGTCGTCGCGGCCGGTGGAGTACAGCGTCACCTCGAAGCGGCTGCCGTTCATGCGCTCCAGCATCTCGACGATCAGCTGCGACACCGGGTGCTCGTGGAAGTCGAACGAGAGCATGCCGATGCGCGGGCGGCGCGCGGTATCGGTGGTGCGCTGGGCGTGTTCGGCCGCCGTCAACGGCGCCAGCTCGCGCGCACCAACCATCGCCGCCAGCGCCTCGGCGCGCGAAGCGGCCAGCTGCAGCGCCGGGTCCAGCGGCAGCGACAGCAGGCTGAACGAGCTGGAAAGGCGGGCCATTCCGGCGGGCAGCGTGGCCAGCACCTGCTGCAGCCGCGCGATGTCGGCGTCGAGGTCGCTCCAGTCGCAGACGTGGCGCTTCTCGTACGACAGATGCGCCAGGGCCTGCAGGTTGCCGGGGTCCAGCGCCAGCACCGTCTTCAGGCACTCGATGGCTTCGTTCTGCAGCGCCATGTCGCGGAAAGCCGTGGCCATCATCGCGTGCAGCTGCAGCATCGCCGGCTCGAGGGCCGCCGCTTCCATCAGCAGCTCGATCGACTCCTTGGGCTTGCGCAGCGCCTGCAGCATGGCGGCGTGCTGCAGCATCGCGTCGGGCTCGCGCGCGCCGGTGGCCCAGAGCTTCTCGAACGCCGCCACCGCCTCGGGGTAGCGGTGCAGTGCGGCCAGCGCCTCGCCTTGCAGGCGCAGCGCCAGCGGCTGCGCCGCATCGAGCGCCAGGGCATGCCCCACCGCGCCCAGCGCGCGCGCGTGGTCGCCGGCATGGCGGTAGGTGTTGGCCAGGTTGATCCAGTACAGCGCATCGCCCGGCGCCGCGCGCACCGCGCGGCGGAAGGCGCGCGCCGCGCCGACCCAGTCGCGGCGCTGCGCGTGGTCGACGCCCTGCTGCCAGTGGCGGTGACCGGCGCGCGCCGGCACCGGCTGCGGGAGCATCATCGTCATGCCGTGACCTCCGGAGCGGCACCGCACGCCTGGGCGGCCGGGGCCGCGGCCGGCGACACCGGTGACAACGGGGCCTTGTGTGCAAGGATGTTCAGGCTGATCGGCGTGCCGAGCACGACGGTCTCGCTGGTGTCGGCGAACAGGCCATGCCGGCTGACGCGCTGCAGGTTGACGAAGCCTGCGCGGCTCAGGTACGCCGCCATGAAGTCCTGGTTCAGCCCGACCCGGTGGTGGTCGTGGTCGTGCGTCTGGCCGCCGAAGATCATGCGCATCACCTGGAAGCGCTGGTTGACGTCCAGCACATGCCGCTGCAGCAGCAGGTGGGCGAGGATGTCGATGTCGGGCACCGACAGCCGCAGCACGCCCCCCGGGGCCAGCACGCGGTGCCACTCGGCCAGCGCGCGCGGCAGCGCCTGCACGTAGTCGAAGTGCTCCAGCACGTGCGAGGCGTAGATCTCGGCGAAGGTGCCGTCGGCGAAGCGCGCCAGGTCCAGCGCGTCGCCCACGTGCTGCACATGCGCGGCAGTGCGCACGTCCAGCACCTCCCAGCCGGCCCGCGCCTGGGCGCCGCCGATGTGAAGCTTGCGTGGATTCATACAGGCGTTTCCCCGAGGGACGGCATCGGCGCAGATGATCGGGTTCAAGTCCGGCGCGGTGCCGCCGAAATGACGCGGTTCGCCCCGCCAGTTCATGGCCGCGGCACCGGGCGCGCGCAGAACAAGGCGCGAAAAAAGGCGCTAAAGCACCGATCGGCCCGGCCGAAAACCGCCTCAACGTGCCCACGAGAGTGGGTGCGGGTCCGGAGCGGAACGGGCCGCAGCTGACACCTGCCCATCCAGGGGCGGCAGCCGCGGCGACGGGTTGCCCGGGCGTGCTCCTGGAGAGCCGGCGCCTCGAGGCCGGCTCGAAAGGAGCGGGCGGCGAAAGGTGCGCGGCTTCGGAAGGAGGAAGGGAGCCGCCTGCCCCAAGCTGCCGAACAGCCTGCGGTCTTGTCACCCCTACTTGGGAGCACACTGAAAATGCCTCAATCGATCAACACCAACCTCGTCTCGCTGAACGCCCAGCGCAACCTCAGCGTGAGCCAGACCTCGCTGGCCACGTCGATGCAGCGGCTGAGCTCGGGCCTGCGCGTCAACAGCGCCAAGGACGATGCCGCCGGCCTGGCCATCGCCGAGCGCATGCAGACCAAGGTGCGCGGCATGAATGTCGCCATCCGCAATGCCAACGACGCCATCTCGCTGTCGCAGACGGCCGAAGGGGCGCTGGGCAAAGTCGGCGACATGCTGCAGCGCATGCGCGAGCTGGCCGTGCAGGCCGCCAACGGCACCAACACCTCCAGCGACCGCACCAGCCTGAACGACGAGTACCTGCAGCTGGCCCGCGAAGCCGCGCGCACGCTGGGCGGCACCCAGTTCAACGGCCAGAACATCCTCGCCACCACCAGCGCCAGCACGTTCCAGGTGGGCGCCAACACGTCGGCCACGCTGGACCAGATCTCGGTGGCGGCGTTCGACTGGACGAGCGTGGCCAACATCACCACGGCCATCGGCTCGGCGGTGGGCGCCGACCCGACCACGGCCGTGGCCGGCACCGACGGCAGCTTCGCGCTGGCCGCCATCACCGCCATCGACAACGCCATCGACTCGGTCAACTCGCAGCGCGCCACCTTCGGTGCGGTGCAGAACCGCTTCGACAACGTGGTGGCCACGCTGATGGTCTCGGTGGAGAACCAGACCGCCGCGCGCAGCCGCATCATGGACGCCGACTACGCCACCGAGACGGCCAACCTGTCGCGCGCTTCCATCCTGCAGCAGGCCGGCAACGCGATGGTGGCGCAGGCCAACCAGCTGCCCCAGCAGGTGCTGGCGCTGCTGCGCTGACGCATCGAACGCGGGCACCCGCCCGCGGCTCGACCGACACAGTGCCGGCGCAGCCTTGTGCCGGGGTCACGCTGGCGCCGCGCACTGCGCCCGGAGCCACGCATGCGCCGGGCACTGCGCCCGGAGCCACGCATGCGCCGGGCACTCCGCCCGGCGCGGGTCGCACTCAATCCAAAGGGCTCGCTGCCTTCCACGGGCAGCGGGCCCTCGCTCGTTTCGGTCCCGGGCACGCCCCGGCATCGATATGCGCCCGCATCCGCCCCCTTATCGGACGATGCTGCGCGCTGGCGGCGCCGTAATCTGACGGCACAACGCTTCGGCCATCCGCGTCGGCAGTTCGAGGCGATTGACTTCGCCACCGACCCGACGCAACGCAGCGCCCAAGCGCCTTCCGCAAGGAGTACCCGCCGTGCCCCAGACCATCAACACCAACCTCGTCTCGCTGAACGCGCAGCGCAACCTCAACACGAGCCAGAACGCGCTGGCCGTGTCGATGCAGCGCCTGAGTTCGGGCCTTCGCGTCAACAGCGCCAAGGACGACGCCGCGGGCCTGGCCATCGCCGAGCGCATGCACACGCAGGTGCGCGGCATGAACGTGGCAATGCGCAACGCCAACGACGGCATCTCGATGGCGCAGGTGGGCGAAGGCGCGCTGGGCAAGGTCAGCGACATGCTGCAGCGCATGCGCGAACTGGCCGTGCAGGCCGCCAACGGCACCAACACCGCGGCCGACCGCAACAGCCTGAACGACGAGTACATGGCGCTGGCGCGCGAATCGGCGCGCACGCTGGGCGGCACGCAGTTCAACGGCCAGAACATCCTGGCCACCACGCTCACCAGCAATTTCCAGGTCGGCGCCAACACGTCGGCCACGCTGGACCAGATCCAGGTCACCGCGTTCGACTGGACGCAAAGCGCCACCATCACCGCGGCCGTGGGTGCGGCGGTGGCCACCGACCCCACCACCAACATCGCCGGCAGCGACGGCAGCTTCGCGCTGGCCTCCATTGCCGCCATCGACGCGGCCATCGACAGCATCAACCAGCAGCGCGCCGCCTTCGGTGCGGTGCAGAACCGCTTCGAGAACGTGATCGCCACCCTCATGGTGAGCACCGAGAACCAGTCGGCCGCGCGCAGCCGCATCATGGATGCCGACTACGCTGCCGAGACCGCCGCCCTCAGCCGCGCGCAGATCCTGCAGCAGGCCGGCAACGCGATGGTGGCGCAGGCCAACCAGCTGCCCCAGCAAGTGCTCAGCCTGTTGCAGCGCTGACACGAGGAACGACAACTTCCGCACATCGGCGGTTCAAGGCCGGCGCAGGCCGGCCGATATGGGGCTCCAAGGGGGCGGCAAGCGCGAGCTGGATGCGCTGCCAACCCTGACGAGCCCCTTGGCTCTTTCGAGCGCGCGGCCTCCGGCCCCGCGCTGGCGCCGCCCCGGGAGAACCTGAATGCCTGCACTGACCTCACTTGGCATCGGCAGCGGCATCGACCTGAACACCATGCTCACGCAGCTGGTGGCGCTGGAGCGCAAGCCGCTCGAGCAGATGAAGGCCGAGGCCAGCAAACTGCAGACCAAGGTCTCCAGCTTCGGGCAGATCCAGAGCCTGGTGTCGCGCCTGCAGGACGCGGCCAACAAGCTCAAGGGCTCGAGCCTGTGGTCCCAGTCGCAGGCCACCAGTGCCAACGAAAACGTGGTGACGGCGGTCGGCGGCAGTTCGGCCGCACCCGGCACCTACAGCGTCAGCGTCACGGCGATGGCCACCGCGCAGACGGTGTCGTCGGCGGCGCTGTTCCCCGACCCGGCCGCACCGATCGGTGCAGGCACGCTGACGCTGGAGCTGGGCACCTGGAGCGCAGGTCAGGCGGCCTTCACGGCCAAGGCCGGCACCACGGCCCTGGACATCGCGGTGACCGCCGCCGACACGCTGCAGACGGTGCGCGACAAGATCAACGCGGCCGGTGCCGGCGTCACGGCCAGCCTGGTCAACGACGCCAGCGGCACGCGGCTGGCGCTGCGCTCCACGGCCACCGGCGCTGCGAACGGCTTTCGCGTGCGCGCCGACGACCTGGACGGCACCCCGGCCGACAACAGCGCGCTGTCGCGCCTGGCATTCGATCCGCCGGCCGGCACCACCGGCATGCTGCTGGGGCAAGGCGGCGCCGACGCCGTGGCCAGCGTGAACGGCGTGAGCGTCACCTCGGCCAGCAACGAACTCACCGGCATCGTCGATGGCCTCACGCTGCGGCTGCGCGGCACCACGGCCCCGGGCGCGGCCCCGGTGGACGTGGACGTGAGCCCCGACCGCGCCGCGCTCACCGAGGCCGTCAAGGGCCTGGCCACCTCCTACAGCGAGCTGGCCAGGCTGATCGGCGAGCAGACCAAGTACGACCCCGCCAGCAAGATCGGCGGCCCGCTGCAGGGCGACAGCGCCGTCGGCGGCGTGCTGGCGCGGCTGCGCAGCGTGATCAACGGCCTGTCGGGCGCCTCGGCGAACTTCCCGCGGCTTTCCGACATCGGCCTCGAACTGCAGCGCGACGGCGGCCTCGCCGTGGACAGCGCCAAGCTCGACCGGGCGCTGGGCAACCTCGATGCGCTCAAGCGCGCCTTCACCCACGGCGATGCACTGGTGCCGGCCAACGAGGGCTTCGCGCGCCGCTTCGCCAACCTGGCCGGCGAGCTGCTGGCGGTGGACGGCAGCCTGACCACGCGCACCGAAGGCCTGCGCAAGCTGATCAGCCAGAACAGCGAGAAGCAAAGCCGCCTGGAGGACCGCGTGGAGCGCTACCAGGAACGGCTGGTGCAGCAGTTCACCGCGATGGACTCGAACCTGGCGCGGCTGAACGCGCTGAACAGCTACGTCACGCAGCAACTGGCCGGCCTGGCCAACAGCAGCAGCGGCGGCAGCGGCTCACGCTGAATCGGGCGGCGCGCACCGCGCTGCACGATCCGGCCCCCCTCGGCGCAAGCCCGTTCGCGGGCCACCGGCGCGGGCCGCCGACACGACCCTCCCGCGCGATCGATTTCGGCCAAGCCCCTTCGCACGCGCGCGATTCGCCCGTCGCGCCCCGGGGCTTCCAGGCCGCCAGCGCCGCCGCTTCGTCGACGCTCGGGCGCCCCCGGAGGAAGCGAATGGCATCGCCGATGCCGGATCGTGCCGGCCACGCTGCCCCGCGCCTCAAGTGCCGTGCGCGCCGGGCCGATATGCATGCATCCACAGCGCACCAGGCCCCGTCAGGATGTACGCCACCGCCTTGCCCTTCTCCAGCCCCGCAGCCCGCCATGCGCTGGGTGGCCTGTACCAGCAGGTGCGGGTCGAATCCAAGGTCGCCGCGGCCTCCGCCCACGAGCTGGTGGCGATGTTGTTCGACGGCTACGCCGAGGCGCTGGCCCAGGCCCGCGGTGCGCTGCGCGAGCAGCGGCACGAAGCCAAATGCACGGCCATCACGCGCGCCGTGCGCATCCTCGAGGAGGGGCTGCGCGCCGGGCTGGACCTGCGCGCCGGCGGCACCCTCGCCCGCGACCTCGACGAGCTCTATGCCTACCTGTCGATGCGCCTGACGCTGGCCAACCTGCGCAACGACGAAGCGGCGCTCGAAGAGTGCCAGCGGCTGATGCGGCCGCTGCACGAGGCCTGGCTGGCCATCGCCGACGAGGCCGAGACGCTCGGCCGCCGCGGCGCGTGAGCGCGCAGCTCGCGATCGCACAGCCGCACGACCACACAACGGCACAACAGCACTGCACGCCTCGATCGGCCAGCCCGCCCGGCCCACCCGAATCCCTGACCACCCCCTGCCCCTTCGCCCGATGGACCCCCAACTTCTCACCTACTACGAAGCCATCGAGCGCGCCAGCGCCGACATGCTCAATGCCGCCCGCGCCGGCAACTGGGACGAGGTCGTCAAGCTCGAGGGCGCCTGCGTGCTGCTGATCAGCCAGCTCAAGCACGCCGCGCAGGAGCCTCCGCCCTACGGCGCCGCGGAGCCGACGAGCTTCGAGGTGCCCCCGCCGGGCGCCTTGCCGCCCGCGCCCGCGCTGGCCGGCGCTGCCGCCTCGCCTCGCGAGCGTGCCCAGGTGGCCGGTGACGCGGCACGCGCCAAGGCGCGCATCATGCAGCGCATCCTGATGAACGACGCCGAGATCCGCCAACTGGCCGAGCCTTGGCTGCAGACGCTCGACGAGGCCATGCAGGGCCGCCGTCGCACGCTGCACTGAAGCCGCACGCGGGAGCACCGGCCATGGTCATGCAGGCCGATCTGCGTGCCACGCGAACCGAGGCGCGACTGCGCGTCGCGCCGCTGGACGACTGCCGCGTCCGCGACCCCGCCGAACGGCTGGCGCTGCTCGTCGAGCTGCGCGATCGCGGCACGCCGGTGCTGATGCACGCCCCCGACGGCCACGCGCTGCGCACCACCTTGTCGCTGGTGGACGCGGCCGCGGCGCGGCTGGCCTTTGCGATGTCGGCGGCCGAGTCGAGCGCGCCGTACCTGTCGCCGCTGCTCGATGCCGACGACGTGACGGCGATCGCCCACCCGGGCCCGGTCAAGCTGCAGTTCGAGCTCACCGGGCTGGTGCTGGTGCGCAGCCAGGCCTGCGTCGTGCTGCAGTCGGCGCTGCCCGAAGAGATGCTGCGCATCCAGCGGCGCGAGAGCTTTCGCGTCACGCCGCCGGTCTCGGCCCCGGTGGCCTACCTGCGCCACCCGGCCATTCCCGACATGTCGCTGGCGCTGCGCGTGCTCGACCTGAGCCTGGGCGGCTGCGCGCTGCGCCTGCCCGACGACGTGCCGCCGCTGTCGCCAGGCACGCACATCGCCGGCGTGATCATTGAACTGGACGTCAACACGCGGCTGCGTGCGGACCTGACGCTGCAGCACCTGACCCACCTGTCTTCGGGCGGCAGCCCGGGCCGGATGGCCAGCGCGCGCGTGGGTTGCGAGTGGCGGCTCGCGCGAGTGGAGGACGAGCGCGCGCTGCAGCGCTGGATCGACCAGGCCCAGGTGCGCCAGCGGCTGCGCCAGCGCAGCACCACTGCCGAGGCCGGCTCCAGCGAAGGCGCAGCCGGGCCAGGCGTGACGGCCGACCCGCTCGACACTCCGGGTGCCGCGGGCGCGGCGGGCAGCATCGCAGCGGCGGGCTCCAACGGCCCCGCTGGCACGCCCGAGCCCCCGGCCGGCTGAGCGCCGGCCCCGGCTGGCGGCGACCTCGGTCATGCAGCGGCGCGGCTTCACGCTCGTCGAGGTGCTGGTCGCCAGCGTCATCGGCGCGGTGCTGGCGTTCATCGCCTGGCCGTCTTACCAGGGCCAGTTGCGGCGCGCCGCCCGCAACGAGGCCATCGAGACGCTTCAGCGCGCCCAGCTCGCCCAGGAGCGGCACCGGGCGGCCTACGGCGTGTACTCGGCCCAGCTGCGGGCGCTGGGCCTGGCGACCACCACCCCCGGAGGGCGCTACACGCTGGCCCTCGAAACGCGCGGCGCGGAAGGCTACCGCCTGCACGCCCATGCCATGGCCGATGGCGGCCAGCAGGCCGACGGCGGCTGCACCACGATCAGCGTCGAGGTGCGCCAGGGATTCGCGACACTCGGCCCCGAGGGCCGGTGCTGGAACCGATGATGCGGCGCGGCCTGACCTTGCTGGAGCTGGTCATCGTGCTGGCCGTGCTGGTGGTGCTGGCGGCCCTGGCCACGCCGGGCCTGGCTTCGCGCCTGCGCCACGAGCGGCTGCTCGGTGCGGCCGAGGCGCTGGCTGCCGACATCGCCCAAGCGCGACACGAGGCGGCGCGCCGCGGCAGCGCGCTGCACATCGAGGCCCACCGCGACGGCGCACAGTGGTGCTGGTCAGTGGCCACCCACGCCGGCTGCCCTTGCGACGCCGGCGTGGCCGCTCCCGCCGACATGGTGCCCGGCGGCCCCGAGGCCGCGCCGTGCCGACTGAAAATTGTGCGGGCTGCCGAGCACCCCGGGGTCGGCCTCGCCCACATCGAGCCCGTGCGCATCGGCGCCGACGGTCAGTCGAGCGTGGCGGTGGCCGCCGCGTTCGTCGCGGGCGAGCGGCAGCTGCAGGTGCAGGTCTCGCGCTTCGGCCGCACCCGGGTCTGCGACCCACAAGGCCACAACGCCCGCGTGCCGCGCTGCTGAGCGGCTGCCGTGTCGATGCGCGGCCGCCCGCCGCGGCCCGCGCTCGCATGGCGCGGCCACGCGGCACAGGCCGCGCAGGCCACCTCTAGGTGAATCGAGGCCGATACACCCAGATGCGGTCGTCGCCGTCGCTGGCGGCCAGCGGCATGTAGACGATGGCCCGCACCTTCTCGTCGTAGTGGAACTTCTTCCAGGTCACGCCGATGCCGACCGACGGATCGGCGGGCGTGAACGTCTGGCCAGGACCGAACGGAGCCCGCGTCACCGGCCAAGGGCTGCTCAGCACGGCCGGAATCTCGATCTCGTAGGCCGCCGCGTTGTCGCCTGACACACCGGCCACGATGATGCGGTTGTTGTGCGGGCACCAGCACGCCGCAGACCAGGGCATCGACAGGGTCAGCGTCTGGCTGAGTGTCACCGCGGTGCCCAGGGTGGGCTGGTTGACGGTGACGTTCATCCACTGAATCTTCAGCCGTGCGCCCACCGGGTACAGGCACAGCAGCAGCCCGCGCTCGGGCACGTGGAACAGGATGCCGCTGTCCCAGCCGTCGGACTCGTCGTAGCTGAAGCCGGTGCCGGTGCCCTGCACCCAGGTGCGGCTCGTGCGGTCGAACCAGCGCACCAGCCCCGGGATGTTCATGCCGTTGGGCACGATGTACACGCGCGCCTGCCCCGGCACGTGGGCCGTGAGCTGCGGTGCCGCCCATGGGCCGAGGGTGTTGTTGGCCTGCGCGTCGGTGACGCGCCGCCAGGTGCGTGCGCTGCTGGGCGTGGTGGTGCTGTCCAGCGGCAGTTCGTGCGCGGCCACCGCGCCGGCGTCGTTGCGTGCATTGACCGCCGAGGCGATGACCTGCAGGAACGTGCCGCAGGCCGCACCCCCATCGGCCGGCGCGATGACGTCGCCGCCGCCGTAGCTGTGCGGCGCGCCGGGCTTGCCGTCGATCGTCGACTCCATGTAGGTCATGTTGAGGGTCGCGTTGGCGTTGTCGACGCTGTTGCGGTAGCGCGTGGTGGCGTCGGTGCCGGTGCCGAACCAGGGGGTCGGGTCGCTGATGCGGCGGAAGGTGATGCTGCTGGCGCCGTACTCGGCGATGGCCACCATGTTGTCGTTGGTGGCGGCGTGGCCGCCGCCCCAGAACATCGTGCAGCCCCAGGTGCCCCAGTGCGGGTTCTTGAACGCGCCGCTGTAGTCGTTGACGATCTTCTTCGAATAGAAGGGGTCGTAGTACGGGGCGACGATGTCGCGGAAGCGGTTGCTGAGCCGGCCGTTGGTCTGCGTGAGCAGGACCACTTCGCCGGCCGGCGGCACCCACGCGGGCAAGCTGCCCGGCGCCGGGGTTGGCGCGGGCGTCGGAGCAGGTGTCGGAGCAGGTGTCGGAGCAGGTGTCGGAGCAGGTGTCGGTGCAGGTGTCGGTGCAGGTGTCGGTGCAGGTGTCGGTGCAGGCGTCGGCCCCGGCGTTGGTGCCGGCGTTGGTGCCGGCGTTGGGGCCGGCGTTGGGGCGGGGGTCGGTGCCGGCGTCGGGGCCGGCGTCGGCTTGGGCGTCGGCCTGCGCGTCAGCCACGACCACCAGGCCTGCGCCTGGGCCTGCTCGTCCTGCTCGACAGTGTCCTCGGGGCCCGACCCGCCGCAGGCGGTCAGCCCCTTTGCGCTGGCCAGCAGCGTGAAGGCAATCGAAATGCGGCGGCGCGTGGTCATCGGGGGCTTCCCTCGCGGTCAGGTGGTTCTAACGGGCATGCCGGCATGCGTGCGGCAGCGGTGCAAAAGGGCAACTGGGCAACTGGGCAACTGGGCAACAGGGCAACGGGGCAACGGGGCAGCGTCGGGAGCGAGCCGCCTGAGAAAGATGCTAGGCACCGGCAATCCCCCACCCATTACCCGCCGGCGTACGGCGCGAGTCGGCGGCATCCGCAATCCGGTGGATGCGCACCAGCCTGCGCCCTCACACCTGCATGTTCATGATCTCGCTGTACGCCTGCAGCATGCGGTTGCGCACCTGCAGCGTCGCCTGGAACCCGAGGTTCGCCTTCTGCATGGCGAGCATTGTTTCTTCCACGCTCACGGTGGGGTTGTCCAGGCTCAACTCGCGCTGCAATCGCTGCGCTTCCAGCTGCGACTGACTCACGCCCTGCAGCGCCTGGGTCATCGCGGCGCGAAAGCCGCCGGCGGCGGCGCCGTTGCCCTCGACGCGCGGCAGGCCGCTGGGCTGCAGACCGGCGCGGGCCAGCGCCGCCTGGAAGTCGAAGGGCTTCAGTCGGACCTCGTTCATGGCAGGGCCGGGGGCGAGTTCACGGTGCGGGCACTGTAGGAGCGGCCCGCCGCCGCCGGGCCGGGAAGAGGCCGGGCTTTGGGCACCTTCTCGCCACACCGGGCGCGCGATGCCGGTCGAACAATGCCAGCGGCAACGGGGCCCAGGCCAGCGTCGCCCGGGGGACGCCAGCACGACAGGGTCGCGAGGACACCCGCCAACGTTCGACCGCCCGCCCGCAGCCCGGCCCGCCGCTCCACCCACCGCATCCGCCGCCCCCTTTCACCCACGCCCGGCACGCCGCGCTCCCGCCCCCCGAACCCTGCATGGACAACGCCGTCGCGACCGTTCCCAACCCGGGCCTTGCAGCCGCCGCCGCCGCGGGCGGTGCCGACCCTGGCCACTCGGGGCCCGTGGCGCGCTGGCGTTCGCTGCCCGCCCGCACTCAGCTCATGGCGCTGGCCGGGGTGGCAGCGCTGGTTGCCGTGCTGGTGATGCTGCTGGGCAATGCGCGCAACGCCGACTACCGCGTGCTGTTCCCGAACCTGTCGGAGAAGGACGGCGGCGTGGTCATCGAACGGCTCACGCAGATGAACGTGCCGTACCGTTTCAGCGACAGCGGCGGCTTCATCATGGTGCCGGCATCGCGCGTGCACGAGTTGCGCATGAAGCTGTCCGCCGCCGGCGTGCCTACCGGCGGCGTGGGGGGCCTGGCCGGCGGCTCGGGCCCCGGCTACGAACTGCTGGACAAGACGCCCTTCGGCCAGACGCAGGGCCAGGAGCGCATGAACGTGCAGCGCGCCATCGAAGGCGAGCTCACGCGCACCATCCACAGCCTGGCGTCGGTGCAGTCGGCGCGTGTGCACCTGGCCATCCCGCACCAGAACGGCTTCTTCCGCGAACAGCAAAAACCCAGCGCCAGCGTCGTGCTCAACCTGCACCCCGGGCGCACGCTGGAGCGCAGCCAGGTCGCCGGCATCGTGCACCTGGTGAGCTCCAGCGTGCCCGAGCTCAGCCCCAAGGCGGTGAGCGTGCTCGACAGCAGCGGCGCGCTGCTGTCCGGCGCGCACGACAGCGACAGCGCCGAGGGCCTGGACGGCGCGCAGCTGCAGTACCGCCGCGAGATCGAGGCCGGCCACCTGCGCCGCGTGCTGGCGCTGCTGGAACCGGTGGTCGGCCGCGACAACGTGCGCGCCAGCGTCACCGCCGAGATCGACTTCTCGCAGGTCATGCAGACGGCCGAGGCGTGGCGCCCCAACCAGGGCGCCGACGCGCGCATCGCCATCCGTGAGCAGCGCACCCAGGAGAGCACGCAGCCGGGCAGCGCCACGCCGGCCGGCGTGCCCGGCGCCACCAGCAACCAGCCCCCGGTGAACGCCACCGCGCCGATCACCGGCGCATCGGCACCGCTGCAGGGCGCCGGCGGCGCGGGGGCCGGCATGGGTTCCAGCCGCGAAGGCGCCACCCGCTACGAACTGGACAAGACCACCACCGTCACGCGCGCCGCGGTCGGCCAGGTCAAGCGGCTGTCGGCGGCGGTGGTGGTGAACCACCGCAGCTCCACCGACGCCAAGGGCAAGACCACCGCCGCGCCGCTTTCCGACAAGGAAATCGAGCAGCTCACCGCGCTGGTGCAGCAGGGCATCGGCTTCAACAGCGAACGCGGCGACCAGGTGAAGGTCATCAACGCACCGTTCCGCGCCGAACCGGCGCCGGCCGCCGACAGCACGCCGCTGTGGCGCGAGCCATGGCTCATCGACCTGCTCAAGAGCGCAGCCGCCCCGGCGGCGCTGGGGCTGGTGGGCCTGGCCATCGTCTTCGCGCTCATCAAGCCGGCCGTCGCGGCAATGCTCGCGCCGCCGCCGCCCCGGCCTGGCGCACAGGTCAACGAAGTGATCGGCGGCGACGCGCCCCCGGGCGACGGCGCCGCGGCCCAGCTCGCGCTCGAGACCCCGGCGGCACAGCTGCGCCTGGAGGCAGCGCGCAAGCTGGCCAAGGACAACCCGGCGGCCGTCGCCAACATCGTGCGCGGCTGGGTCAACGGCGAAACATGAAGCCCTCCCCGCAGCGCCCCAGGCGCGTCCCCCCCGGGGGGCCGAGCCCGGACACCAGAGGTCCGGCGGACCTCGCCTGCTTGGCTTGGGGCCGGGCGCCTTCATCCGGCTCGACCAGCAAGGCGCGCCAGCGGCCCGGCGTAGCCGGATCCGCGGCACCCGCTCGGCCACACCCGCAGCACGACTCCTAGCCCATGGCCGCCCCCACCGACGACGAAGGCACCGAGAACGCCGCCATCCTGCTCATGAGCCTGGGCGAGGAGGAGGCCGCGGAGATCTTCAAGCACCTGGCGCCCAAGGAGGTGCAGCGCCTGGGCGAGACCATCGCCAAGATGAAGGCGGTGTCGCGCGAGCGCGTCGACACCGTGTTCGAGAAGTTCGAGACGCTCGCCGCCAGCGAGAGCCTGCTCGTCGCCGACACCAACGAGTACGTCAAGAGCGTGCTGCGCAAGGCGCTCGGCGAGGACAAGGCCAACCTGCTGATCGACCGCATCCTGCAAGGCAGCGACATCACCGGCATCGAGAGCCTGAAGTGGATGGACCCCAGCTCGGTGGCCGAGCTGCTGCGCAACGAGCACCCGCAGATCGTCGCCGCCATCCTCGTGCACCTGGAGTTCGACCAGGCCGCCGACGTCCTCAAGCTGTTCACCGAGCGCCAGCGCAACGAGGTGATGATCCGCATCGCCACGCTGGACGGCATCCAGCCCACGGCGCTGAAGGACCTCAACGAGGTCATGAGCAAGGTGCTGGCCGGCGGCGACCGCACCAAGAAAGCCAGCCTGGGCGGCGTGAAGGCCACTGCCGAGATCCTCAACATGCTGGGCAGCTCGGTGGAGACCAGCGTGCTGGACTTCGTGCGCGAGGCCGACAACGACCTGGCGCAGAAGATCATGGACAACATGTTCACCTTCGATGACGTCGAGAAGATCGACGACAAGGGCATCCAGGCCCTGCTGAAGGAGGTGCAGAGCGAGTCGCTGGTCATCGCGCTGAAGGGCGCCACCCCGGCGATGCGCGACAAGGTGTTCAAGAACATGTCCAGCCGCGCCGCCGAGACGCTCAAGGAAGACCTCGAATCGCGCGGCCCGGTGCGGTTGTCGGAGGTGGAAGCCGAGCAAAAGGAGATGCTCAAGATCGTGCGCCGCCTCGTCGACGAAGGCCAGATCGTGCTGGCCGGCGGCGGCGACGAGCAGTTCGTATGAGCGCAGATTCGCGCGGCAAGCGCACGGTGCGCCAGGTGCCGCCGCCGCACGCCGGCAAGCCCACCTCGGCGTACACGCGATTCATCCCGCGCGAGGAACTCGGCGAGGTGGCCTCCTGGCGGCCGGGCACCTTCGGCGGCGCCGGCTCGGCGGCCGGCGGTGGCACCGGTGCGGCCGGTGCGGCGGGGGCAGCACCCCCGGCGGCACCGGCGGCCGAGCCCACCGCTGCCGATTGGCAGCGGCTTGTGCAGGCCGCGCGCCAGTCAGGCTACCAGGACGGTTATCGCGACGGCCTGGCGGCGCTGGAGAACTTCAAGCAGCAGTTCGCCGCCCAGGCCACGGCCCAGGTGGGCGCGCTGCTGGAGGCCTTCGATCGCCAGCTCACGGCCCTGGACGGGCAGCTGGCGCAGACGCTGGCCCGCGCCGCCGTGCAGCTGGCCCGCGAAGTGGTGCGCAGCGAGCTGGCCGCGCAGCCCGCGCAGGTGGCCCGCGTGGCCGCCGAGGCGGTGGGCGCCGTGATGCTTTCGGCACGGCACATCACCGTGCACCTGCACCCGCACGACCTGCCGCTGGTCGCCGAAGGCGCCGAGGAGGCGCTGGCCGCGCGCGGCGCGCGCCTCGTGGCCGACGAGGGTGTGGAGCGCGGTGGCGTGCGCGTCGAGTCCGAGGTCGGCGGCGTCGACGCCGGCATCGCCCGGCGCTGGCAGCAGGCGGCCGAAGGACTGGCCGCTGATGTCGACTGGAGCGAGACCACGACATGACGGCCGGCCCCCTCTCGCTGGCCGAGCGCATGGACCGGCGCCAGAAACGCTGGGCGCACTGGATGCAGGGGCTGGAGCAGCACGCCGCGCTGCCGCAGCCGCTGGCCGCCGAGGGGCGGCTGCTGCGCGTCACCGGCCTCGTGCTGGAAGCCGCCGGCGTGCGCGCGCCCGTCGGTGCGGTGTGCGAGGTGCATGGCGAGGGCTGCGGCACCGACCGCACCGCCGACCGCGGCCCCGACCGCGGCCCCGAGCGCGGCGCCCGGCCCGGCGGCAGCGCCGCGCCCGTGCTTGCCGAGGTGGTGGGCTTCAGCGGCGACCGCGCCTTCCTCATGCCCACCGGCGAGCTGCACGGCCTGGCCAGCGGCGCACGCGTGGTGCCGCGCCAGGCGCCGCAAGTGTCGCTGCGCTTCGGCGCGACCCAGCCCCACCTGTGGCGGCGCAGCGAGGACCGCGGCCTGCACCTGCCGATGGGCGACGGGCTGCTCGGCCGCGTCGTCGACTCGCAGGGCCAGCCGCTGGACCGCCGCGGCGACCTGGCCGGCACGCGGCCCGAGCCGATGGCGCGCCGCCCCATCAACGCCATGGACCGCGACCCGGTGCGCACGCCGCTCGATACGGGCGTGCGCGCCATCAACGCGCTGCTCACCGTGGGCCGCGGGCAGCGCGTGGGCCTGTTCGCCGGCACCGGCGTGGGCAAGAGCGTGCTGATGGGCATGATGGCGCGCTACACGCAGGCCGACGTCATCGTCGTCGGCCTCATCGGCGAACGCGGCCGCGAGGTCAAGGAGTTCATCGAGGACATCCTCGAGGCCGAGGGCCTGGCGCGCAGCGTGGTGGTGGCCGCCCCGGCCGACGCACCGCCGCTGGTGCGCCTGCAGGGCGCGCACTACGCCAGCGCGATCGCCGAGCACTTTCGCGACCGCGGCCGGCATGTGCTGCTGCTGATGGACAGCCTGACGCGCTACGCGATGGCCCAGCGCGAGATCGCGCTGGCCATCGGCGAGCCGCCGGCCACGCGCGGCTACCCGCCCAGTTGCTTCGCCAAGCTGCCGCAGCTGGTGGAACGCAGCGGCAACGGCCTGGGCGCCGGTTCCGGGCAAGGCTCGATCACCGCCTTTTACACCGTGCTCACCGAAGGCGACGACCCGCAGGACCCGATCGCCGACGCCGCGCGCGGCATCCTGGACGGCCACATCGTGCTGTCGCGCGAGCTGGCAGAGAGCGGGCACTACCCGGCCATCGACATCGAGCGCTCGATCTCGCGCGTGATGACTGCCGTGGCGCCGCGCCCGCAGCAGCAGGCTGCGCGCCGGCTGCGCCAGCTGATGGCACGCCTGGCCAAGGCCCGCGACCTGCTGCAGCTGG
This sequence comes from Rubrivivax sp., assembly GCA_016789865.1. GTDB lineage: Bacteria > Pseudomonadota > Gammaproteobacteria > Burkholderiales > Burkholderiaceae_C > Rubrivivax. The sequence continues at coordinate 6,758 of JAEUPC010000061.1, read as the reverse complement.
GCGCCTACCAGCCGGGCCACGACGCCGAGCTCGACCTCGCGGTGCGCCTGGCGCCGCAGCTCAGTGTCTTCCTGCAGCAGGACATGCACGAGCGCGCACCGCTGGCCGACAGCCGCGCGCAGCTGCAGGCGCTGGTGCAGTGATGCCCATCCGGATGGTCCGATGAGCGCCACCCTCCGGCTGCTGCTCGAACAGGCCGAGCGCGAGCGCGACCTCGCGACGGCCCGGCTGCTCCAGGCCGAGGAGGCGCTGCGCACGGCCCGGCTGCAGGCCGACCAGCTGGGCGCCTACCGCGCGGACTACCGCCGGCGCGCACCGGCGCTGAACGGCCGCGGCGCGCACATCGAGCTGGTGCGTTGCCACCACGGCTTCATGCAGCGGCTGGACCAGGCCCTCGACCAGCAGCACGACACGTTGCGGCGCCACCATGAAGGCGCCACGGCGTTGCGCGAGGCCCTGCTCGAGTGCGAGATGCGCGTGGCCGCCATCGGCCGCCTGCTGCAGCAGCGCGCTGCGCAGGCCACGCGGCTGGCGGCGCGCCAGGACCAGCGCCACACCGACGAGGCCGCGCAGCGCCTGGCCGCCGCGCGCCCGCTGGCGGTGGCGCCTGTGGATGCGGGCCGAGGCGACGCCGACGAGCACCCCACCCACACGGCCGCACCACCGATGCGCCACTGAGAGACCGCCCTCGCCCGCACGCCATTGGAGCCGACGATGAACCCTGCTGCCCTGCCCGGCCAGCCTGCCGCCGCCAGCGCGCTGCCCCCCCATGCCGCGCCGCGCCCGCGGGCGGGCGCCGAGGGCCACGAGGCGGCCGGACCGGCGCTGTTCTCGCAACTGCTCGGGCTGGCCCGCCATGCAGGGGCCGCCGAGCCACAGGCCGCCTGGGCGAGCTCCTCTGCAACGCCCGGCGCGGGCGAGCTTGCGCGCACGCCCTCACCCCCGCCCTCGCCATCGCCATCGCCCTCACTCCCGCCCCCTTCCGCTTCTGCGCGCCCGGCCGGCACGGGCAACGCGCCTGCTGCGCCACAGCCCCCGGCGGCGAGCGACGAACGTGCCCCCCGCGAGGCCGACGCCGCCGGGCGCCGCGCGGCCCGTGGCGATGGCCCGGCGCGCACGCCGACGCGGCCCGCCGCCCGCGCCGAACCCGCGGCGCAAGCAGGCAGCGCGCGCGGCACCGGGCGCACCGGCCGCGCCCGCGACGACCGCGGCGGCGAGTCCGACCTCGCGGCCGACCCCGCGGGCGACACCGAACCTCGCTTGCGCCAGCGCTCGGCCGCCCTGGCGCGTGACGCGATGGACATATCACCTGCACGCGCGCCCGACGAAGCCGCTGCGGCCCACGCCGCGCATGCGACCCACCGCGTCGGGCACCGTGGCGCAGCGGCGGCCGACGCGCCGCGAGGGCGCGCTTCGCTGCGCGACAGCCGCACCGGCCTGGCGGCGATCGACCCGACAGCCATCGACGCGCGCGACGGCGCCTCGCGCGCCGGCCGCCCTGGCGTGGCGGGCAGCGCAGAAGACGCCGCCGCGGGCCGATCCGGCACACGCAGCGATGCGGACTTCGGGCCCGCCGTGCACGCCGCCGCATCGGCCACACCGGCCAGCCTCCTGCCGCTGGGTGCCGGCTGGCACGCTGCGAGCCTCACGGGCGCGGGCGCAGACCGCCTTGGCCCGCAAGCCGGCACATCGGAGGCCGGCATCGCCGCGGCGTCCCTGGCCGGCCTGGCCGGCGCCGGCGCGCTGGCCGCACCGCCCGCCGCAGGCGCCCCAGCGCTGGCGCAGGCCGAACTCGCCAACGGCCCCGGCAGCGGCGCCTTTGCCCGCGAGCTGGGCACGCAGCTCGTGGTGTGGGCACGCGAGGGCGTGCAGCAGGCCCAGCTCGAACTGCATCCGCAGGAGCTCGGGCCGGTGCAGGTGCGCATCCGCTTCGAGGGCAGCGCCGCCTCGGCCCAGGCGCAGGGGCAGGCGCTGGTGCAGGTGCAGGTGCAACTGACCGCCGACGCGGCCGCCACGCGCCAGGCGCTGGAGCAGGCGCTGCCCACGTTGGCCAGCCAGCTCGCCGACGCCGGCTTCACGCTGGCCGGCGGCGGCGTGTTCGAGCGCCCGCGCGGCGAGGCAGGGCACGGCCAGGCCGGGGACAGCCGTGCGGCCGGCGATCCCATGCGCGAGGGGGCTGCTGGTCCCGCGGCACCGGGAATCGCATTGCTTGACGCTGCCCCCGCCGGCCACGGCCGCACGGCGCGCGGCTTGGTCGACCTGGTGGCCTGACGGGAACGGGCGCCCAAGGCGCCCGAAGAAGCACCCGAGACTCCCCGGGCGCCCGCCGCCCAGGCCGCCAACGCCCCTTGGCCCGCCCGATGAAGCGCCCGGCACAACCAGGGCGACTCGGGCGACCCGGGCACCCTGCCGTCCCGGTGCGCCGGGCGCGCCTGACACACGCCCGGCATGCGCTGCGCCGGCCGTGTTCAGCACCAGATTCGCGGCCCTTATCCGCGCATCGCGAGCGACGCGGCGTTCGAACAATCCCCTGTCGCCGTCGATGGCGGGCGTGGCCCCGGGGCCGCGCCTGCCGCGCCGCAGGCGGCCACCCTCACCGCACCGGAACGCCCATGTCCAACGCCGCCGCCGCAGCCGAAGCCGCCCCGCCCCCCAAGAGCAAGAAGATGCTGCTGATCATCGTGGCTGCCGTCGTGCTGCTGGCCGTGCTCGGCGCAGGCGCGATGCTGATGCTGAAGAAGAAGCCCGCCGAAGGCGACGACGAGGAGGCCGGCCCGTCCAAGCCCGCCAAGGCCGCCGCGGCGAAGGTCGACCCCAAGGCCGTGCCGATCTTCGTGCCGCTGGACCCGTTCGTCGTCAACCTGGCCGACAAGGAAGCCGAGCGCTACGCGCAGGTAGGCATCACGCTGGAGATCGCCGACGCCGCGCTCGGCGACCAGATCAAGGCACTGATGCCGGCCATCCGCCACACCGTGCTGATGCTGCTGGCCGAGAAGACCGCCGGCCAGCTGATCGACCGCGGCGGCAAGGAGAAGTTTGCGCGCCAGGTGCAGCGCGAGTCGTCGCGCGTGCTCGGCGCCGAGATCGAGGACGAGGCAGCAGAACCCGAGGCCGACACGTCGTCGCCGAAGAAGGGCGACAAGGCCGGCAAGAAAAAGAAGAAGGCGGCACCGGCCGAGCTGCCGGTGCGCGCCGTGCACTTCTCCAGCTTCATCGTCCAGTGAACCCCGATGCGCGGCGAGCGAACCCTCGGCGCCCCCGCATCAAACGCCATCGCTGACGTTCGGCAGTCATGAACCAGCAGATCCTCTCGCAAGACGAAGTCGACGCCCTGCTCCAGGGCATCACCGGGGAGAGCCAGAAGCTCGAGCAGGACGAGGCCCCGCGCGAGGGCATCCGCGACTACGACCTGGCCAGCCAGGAGCGCATCGTCCGTGGGCGCATGCCCACGATGGAGATCATCAACGAGCGGTTCGCGCGCAACATCCGCATCGGCCTCTTCAACCTCATCCGCAAGAGCCCCGAAGTGGCCATCGGCGGCATCAAGGTGCAGAAGTTCAGCGCCTTCCTGCGCGAGATCGTCGTCCCGACCAACTTCAACATCGTGCAGATCCGGCCGCTGCGCGGCAGCGGCCTCATCGTCTGCGACCCGAGCGTGGTGTTCGCGGTCATCGATTCGCTGTTCGGCGGCGTCGGCAAGTTCCACACCCGCATCGAGGGGCGCGACTTCAGCCCCACCGAGCTGCGCGTCATCCACCGCCTGGTCGAGACGGTGATCGCCGAATACAAGAAGGCGTGGACCGGCATCTACCCCGTGGAGCTGGAGTACCAGCGCTCGGAGATGCAGCCGCAGTTCGCCAACATCGCCACGCCGAGCGAGATCGTCATCTCCACGGCCTTCACGCTAGAGATCGGCGAGGTCACGGGCTCGATCCACTTCTGCCTGCCCTACAGCACGCTGGAGCCGATCCGGGACGTGCTGTATTCGGCCATGCAGGGCGACTCGGCCGAGCCCGACAAGCGCTGGATCCGCCTGCTCGAGCACCAGATCCAGAGCGCCGAGGTCGAGCTCGTCGCCGAGCTGGCGCGCGCGCCGGCCACGGTGGAGCAGCTGCTGTCGTTCAAGCCGGGCGACTTCATCGAGCTCGATCTCGATCCCATGATCCAGGCCACCGTCGACGGCGTGCCGGTGTTCGACTGCCACTACGGCACCTCGAACAACCGCTACGCGCTGAAGGTGAACCGCCTGATCACCCATTCCAAACTGAGCTGGCTCGCGGAGTCGCAACATGGCAGCTGATGCAGCCGCCGCCCCTGGCGGCCCCAACGACGGTATGAGCGAGGAAGACCGCATGGCCGCCGAGTGGGCCGCCGCCCTCTCCGAGAGCAAGGGCGGCGCGGACGCGGGCAGTGCCGTGGCCAGCGAGGTCGCCGCGCCGGTGGAGAGCGTGGCCCCGGCCGCGTTCACCAACTTCGCACCGACCGGCAACGCGGGCGCTTCGGCCTCGGGCAACGACCTGAACATGATCCTGGACATCCCGGTGCAGCTCACCGTGGAACTGGGCCGCACGCGGGTGCCGATCAAGCACATCCTGCAACTGGCGCAGGGCTCGGTGGTCGAGCTCGAGACGCTGGCCGGCGAACCGATGGACGTGCTCGTCAACGGCTTCCTCATCGCGCAGGGCGAGGTGGTGGTGGTGAACGAGAAGTTCGGCATTCGCCTGACCGACATCGTGACGCCGAGCGAGCGCATGCGCCGGCTCTCACGGACCTGAGTTGCGCGCCTGAGTTGCGCACCCGAGTTGCACACCCGAGGAGTGCCTGCGGATGGGAATGAACTGGACGGCGCTGGCGTGGTTCCTGGCCATCGTGGCCTCGATCCCGCTGCTGCTGTGGCTCTTCAAGCGATCGCAGCTGCTGGGCGCGGCCGCGACCTCGGGCACGGCGCGCACGGTGGCGGTGCTGCCGCTGTCGGCCTCGCAGAAGCTCGTGACGGTGGAACTGGGCCGCGGCGACGAGAAGTTCTGGCTCGTGCTCGGCGTGACGCCGCAGAACATCACGACGCTGCACACGATGGCCGCGCTGCCGCCGGTGCCCGCCACGGTGCCGGCGCCGGTGGAGGACCTGGCCCATCCGCACGGGCCGGCCGCCGCCACCTTCGCGCAACTTCTCGGTCGCCTGCGCGGCAACGCACCCGATGGCCGCTGACGCACGCACGAAGGCCCGGCGGGCCGGACGGATCGCCTCGCCAACCTCGCTCGCCCTGCTGCTGCTGGCGGCTGCCACGCCGGCGCTCGCGCAGCAGGCGGGCGGCCCGGCCGGCAACCTGCCGCTCGTCATCGGCCAGGGCCCGGGCGGCACGAGCTACTCGGTGCCGGTGCAGACGCTGCTCTTCTTCACCGCGCTGTCGTTCCTGCCCGCGGTGCTGCTGCTGATGACGGCGTTCACGCGCATCGTCATCGTGTTGTCGCTCGTCCGCCAGGCCATCGGCACGCAGGCGGCGCCGCCCAACCAGGTGATCGTGGGCCTGAGCCTCTTCCTCACGTTCTTCGTCATGGGCCCGGCGGTGGACAAGATCTACCAGCAGGCCTGGGTGCCCTACGCGGCGGGCACGATGCCCGCGGAGCAGGCGCTGCAGGAGGGCGTGAAGCCGCTGCGCGAGTTCATGCTCAAGCAGACGCGCCAGAGCGACGTCGCCCTCTTCGCCCGCCTGGCCAAGCTGCCGGCCGAGGTGAAGGGCGAGAACGTGCCGCTCACCGTGCTCGTGCCCGCCTTCGTGACCAGCGAGCTGAAGAGCGCGTTCCAGATCGGCTTCATGATCTTCATCCCCTTCCTGATCATCGACATGATCGTCGCCAGCGTGCTGATGAGCCTGGGCATGATGATGCTCAGCCCGGTGCTGGTGGCCCTGCCCTTCAAGCTGATGCTCTTCGTGCTCGCCGACGGCTGGAACCTGCTGCTCGGGTCGCTCGCCGCCTCGTTCGCCACCTAGCTCCTTCCGCAGGACGCCCCATGGACGCCCAACAAGTCCTCACCACCGGCCAGCAGGGCCTGACCATCCTGCTCATGGTCTCGGCGCCGGTGCTCGGCGTCATCCTCGTCGTCGGCCTGCTCGTGAGCATCTTCCAGGCTGCCACGCAGATCAACGAGGCGACGCTGTCGTTCGTGCCCAAGATCGTCGCCGCCGTCGTCGTGCTGGCGGTGGCCGGCCCGTGGATGCTGACGACGCTGGTGGAGTACATCCAGCGTACGCTCATGGCCCTGCCCTCGGCGGTGGGCTGAGCGCGCGGCGCCCCGCGCCCGTCGCACCACCGCCCTTTCGCGCGCCGCCCGTGATCACCTTCTCGGAAGCGCAGCTGCTGGCCTGGCTGCAGCCGCTGCTGTGGCCGTTCCTGCGAGCGCTGGCGCTCTTCAGCTCGCTGCCGGTGCTCAGTCAGCGCTCGGTGCCGGCGCGCGTGCGCGTGGCCCTGGCCGGCTTCATCGCCCTGGCGGCACAGCCCACCTTGCCCGCGGCCCCGGCCGTGGCGCTCGATTCACTGCCGCAGGTGCTGCCGCTGGTGGCGCAGCAGATGGTCATCGGCCTGGCGCTCGGCTTCTCGGTGCGCCTCGTCTTCGCAGCCGTGGAGTTCGCCGGCGAGCTGATCGGCCTGCAGATGGGCCTCAACTTCGCCGGCTTCTTCGACCCCATCAGCGCCAGCACGGCCACGTCGAGCTCGCGCTTCTTCGGCACGACGATCGCGTGGCTGTTCATCGTCATC
>JAEUPC010000055.1 GCA_016789865.1 Rubrivivax sp. | reverse complement strand
CGACAACGGCTGGATCGCCACCAGCCACTGCATGCAGGTGTTCGGCGGCCACGGCTACATCGCCGGCGCCGGCATGGAGCAGTTCGTGCGCGACGCGCGCATCAACATGATCTACGAGGGCACGAACACCGTGCAGAGCCTCGACCTGCTGGGCCGCAAGATCCTCGGCGACAACGGCGCCAAGCTGAAGAAGTTCGGCAAGCTGGTCACCGAGTTCATCGAGGACAACGGCACCGAAGAAGCGATGCAGGAGTTCGTCAACCCGCTCGCGGACCTCGGCGACAAGGTCACCAAGCTCACCACCGAACTGGGCATGAAGGCCTTCGGCAACGCCGACGAGGTGGGCGCCGCCTCGGTGGACTACCTGCGCGTGTGCGGCCACCTCGTGTTCGGCTACTTCTTCGCCCGCATGGCGAAAGTGGCGCTGGCCAAGAAAGACAGCGGCGACCCCTTCTACACCGCCAAGCTGCACACGGCGCGCTTCTACTTCGCCAAGCTGCTGCCCGAGACCGCCGGCCTCATCCGCAGTGCGCGCGCCGGCCTGGCGCCGCTGATGGCGATGGACGAGGCGCTGTTCTAGAGTCCGCATTCCCTGGGGCACGAGCCCCGTTTCACGCACGAGGAGATCGATGATGAGAGACGTGATGTTCGCCGCCGCTGTGGCGCTGCTGGCCGAAGCCGCCTTCGCGCAAGCCACCCCGGTGGGCTTGTGGAAGACCATCGACGACGAGACCAAGCAGGAAAAGAGCTACGTGCGCATCAGCGAGGCGGGCGGCGCGCTCAGCGGCAGGATCGAGAAGCTGCTTGACCCCACCAAGCAGGACGCCAAGTGCGACAAGTGCACCGACGCACGCAAGGACATGCCGGTGATCGGCATGACCATCGTCGAAGGCGTGAAGAAGAACGCCGAAGAGGCGCATTGGGACGGCGGCACCATCCTCGACCCGAACAACGGCAAGACCTACAAGGTGCGCCTCACGCCCAAGGACGGCGGCAAGGCGCTGGAAGTGCGCGGCTTCATCGGGCCGTTCTACCGCAACCAGACCTGGGTGCGCGTCGAGTAGACGCCTCGCCCCCCCGGGGGTGCCCGCGCGTCGTGCACGCGGCGCCCTTCTCCACCTGTGGCAGCCACGCCAGGGAGAAATTCGAGTGAACCGCTTTCCAGTCCGCAAGGTCGCCGTGCTCGGCGCCGGGGTGATGGGCGCGCAGATCGCCGCCCATCTGGTCAACCACAAGATCGGCGTCATCCTGTTTGACCTTGCCGCCAAAGAGGGGCCGAAGACCGGCATTGTCGGCAAGGCCGTCGAGAACCTGAAGAAGCTCAAGCCCTCGCCGCTGGGCGTGGCCGAAGACGCCGTGCTCATCGAGCAGGCCAACTACGACGAGCACCTGGCGCGCCTCGCGGAATGTGACCTCGTCATCGAGGCCATCGCCGAGCGCATGGACTGGAAGCTCGACCTGTACAAGCGCATCGCGCCGGCGGTGGCGCCGCACGCCATCGTCGCCAGCAACACCTCGGGCCTTTCCATCACCAAACTGGCCGCGGCGTTGCCCGAAGAGATCAAGCCGCGTTTCTGCGGCATCCACTTCTTCAACCCGCCGCGCTACATGCAGCTGGTGGAGCTGATCGCCACGCCGACCACCCAGCCGGAGGTGCTCGACCAGCTCGAAGCCTTCGTCACCAGCGCGCTCGGCAAGGGCGTGGTGCGCGCCAAGGACACGCCCAACTTCGTGGCCAACCGTGTGGGCATCGCCGGCATGATGGCCACGATGACCGAGGCGGCCAAGTTCGGCCTGAGTTACGACGTCGTCGACGACCTCACCGGCAAGAAGATGGGCCGCGCTTCCAGCGGCACCTTCCGCACCGCCGACGTGGTGGGCCTGGACACCATGGAGCACGTCGTCAAGACGATGCAGGACAACCTCGGCCCCGGCAAGACCGAAGACCCGTTCCACGCGCTGTACGCCACGCCACCGGTGCTGGCCGCGCTGATCGAGAAGGGCGCGCTCGGCCAGAAGACCGGCGCCGGCTTCTACAAGAAGGTGGGCAAGGACATCTTGCGGCTCGACCCCGCCAAGGCCGACTACGTGCCGGCCGGCGGCAAGGCCGAGCCGATCGTCGAGCGCATGCTGAAGAAGCCCGCGGCCGAGCGGCTGAAACTGCTGCGCGAGAGCACCAACCCGCAAGCGCAGTTCCTGTGGTCCATCCTGCGCGACGGCTTCCACTACGCCGCCGTGCACCTGGAGAGCATCGCCGACAACGCGCGCGATGTCGACCTGGCCATGCGCTGGGGCTTCGGCACCAAGCAAGGCCCCTTCGAGCTGTGGCAGGAAGCCGGCTGGCAGCAGGTGGCGCAGTGGGTGAAGGAAGACATCGACGCCGGCAAGGCGCTTTGCAACGCGCCGCTGCCCGCCTGGGTGTTCGACGGCCGCACCGGTGTCCACACTCCGGAAGGCAGCTGGAGCCCATCGAAGAAGACCAGCGTGCCGCGCAGCACGCTGCCGGTGTACCAGCGCCAGCTGTTCCCCGAAACGCTGCTCGGCGCCGGCGGGCGCGAGCCGCTGAAGGCCGGCACCGAACTGTTCAAGAACGAAGAGTGCCGCGTCTGGACGCTCGATGGCGACGTGGTGATCGTCAGCATCACCGCCAAGCTGCACCTCATCAGCCCGGCGGTGATTGAAGGGCTGTTGAAGGCGGTGGACATCGCCGAGGCCGGCTACCAGGGCCTGGTGATCTGGTCGCCCGACGACGTGTTCAGCGCCGGCGCCAACCTCGAAAGCCTGATGCCGGTGTTCATGAAACACGGCTCCAAGGGCATCAAGCCCGAGGTCAAGAAGCTGCAGGATGCGCTGCTGCGCCTTCGTTACGCACAAGTACCGGTGGTGGCCGCGATGCGCGGCATTGCGCTGGGCGGCGGCAACGAGATCGCGATCCACTGCGCGCGCCGCGTGGCGCACATGGAAACCTACGTCGGCTTCGTCGAGGTGGGCGTGGGCCTGGTGCCGGCCGGCGGTGGCCTGGCGTACGTGGCGCGCCGCGCCGCCGAGATGGCCAGCGCCGGCAACGCCAACGCCGACCTGTTGAAGTTCGTCACCGACGGCTTCACCAGCGCCGCGATGGCCAAGGTGGGCACCAGCGCCATCGAGTCGCGCAAGCTCGGCTACCTGCTGTGGAGCGACATCGTCGTGCCGCACAAGGACGAGCTGCTGTTCGTGGCACTCGCACAAGCCAAGGCGATGGCCGCCAGCGGCTACCGCCCGCCGGCCAAGGCGATGTTTCCGGTGGCTGGCCGCAACGCCATCAGCACCATCAAGGGCCAGCTCGCCAACATGCGCGACGGTGGCTTCATCAGCGCGCACGACTTCCACATCAGTACGCTGATCGCTGAAGTGGTGTGCGGCGGTGATGTCGATGCCGGCTCGCTGGTCACCGAGGAATACCTGATGGCGATGGAGCGCGACCGCTTCTGCGCGCTGCTCGACCACCCGAAGACGCAGGAACGCATCATGGGCATGCTTCAAACAGGCAAGCCCGTGCGGAATTAGGCCCACCCCCGAAGCGGCCTGGCGGCCGCCTCCCCCTCGAGGGGGCGCCGCCAGCGGCCCGGCAAAGCCGGTTCCGCGGCGGCCACTGGAACTACAGACACGTCGGAGCAGATCGAAATGACAGCGAAACAAGTCCAGGACGCCTACATCGTCGCCGCCACGCGCACGCCCATCGGCAAGGCGCCGCGCGGGTTCTTCAGAAACATGCGGCCCGACGACCTGCTTGTCGCCGCGGTGCGCCACGCGCTTTCGCAGGTGCCCAGCCTCGACCCGAAGGCCATCGAAGACGCCATCATCGGCTGCAGCTTCCCCGAGGGCGAGCAGGGCATGAACATGGCGCGCGCGGCCATGGTGATCGCGGGCTTGCCGCACACCGTGGGCGGCGTCACCGTCAACCGCTTCTGCGCCAGCGGCCTCACCGCCGTGCAGATGGCTGCCGACCGCATCCGCGTCGGCGAGGCCGACGTGATGATCGCCGGCGGCGCCGAGAGCATGAGCATGGTGCCGATGGGCGGCGGCAAGCCCAGCTTCAACCCCGAGGTGTTCGCCAAGGACGAGAACGTCGGCATCGCCTACGGCATGGGCCTCACCGCCGAGAAGGTGGCCGCGCAGTGGAAGGTGACGCGCGAAGCGCAAGACGCCTTTGCGCTGGCCAGCCACCAGAAGGCGCTGGCCGCGCAGGCCGCCGGCGAGTTCGCGGCCGAGATGACGGCCATCGAGATCGTCGAGCGCTTTCCGAACCTGGCCGATGGCAGCACCGGCACGAAGACCCGTTCGGTGAACCTCGACGAAGGCGCGCGGCCCGACACCACGCTCGAAGGCCTGGGCAAGCTCCGGCCGGTGTTCGCCGCCAAGGGCAGCGTCACGGCCGGCAACAGCAGCCAGACGAGCGACGGCGCCGGCGCGTTGATCCTCGCCAGCGAGAAGGCAGTCAAGCAGTTCGGCCTGAAGCCGCTGGCGCGCTTCGTCAGCTTCGCGGTGAAGGGCGTGCCGCCCGAGATCATGGGCATCGGCCCGATCGAGGCCATTCCCGCAGCGCTGCGCTACGCCGGGCTGAAGCTGGAAGACCTCGGCTGGATCGAACTCAACGAGGCCTTCGCCGCGCAGGCGCTGGCGGTCATCAACACGGTCGGCCTCGACCCGGCAAAGGTCAACCCGATGGGCGGCGCCATTGCGCTGGGCCACCCGCTGGGCGCCACCGGCGCCATCCGCTCGGCCACCGTGGTGCATGCGCTGCAGCGCAGGAACCTGAGGTACGGCATGGTCACGATGTGCGTGGGCATGGGCCAGGGTGCCGCGGGCATCTTCGAGCGCGTCTGATGCCCCGGCCGCGCCAACGCGGAGTCAAGAGACGAAGGCAAGAAGGACCAGGCCGATGACCATCAAGACCGCCACCATCAACCACGTGGCCACCATCGAGATCGCGCGCCCCGAGAAGAAGAACGCGCTGACGCAGGCGATGTACACCGCGATGGCCGATGCGCTGGACGCCGCCGGCGCCGACAACGCCGTGCGCGCCGTGCTCTTCACCGGCCAGCCGGGCATCTTCACCTCGGGCAACGATCTCGAAGACTTCATGCAGCGCGGCCGTGAGGGCGGTGGCCAGGGCAGCGCGGTGGAAGACTCGCCGGTCGGCCGCTTCCTTTTCACGCTGGCGCGCTTCGACAAGCCGGTGGTGGTGGCCGTCACCGGCGCTGCCGTCGGCGTGGGCACCACGATGCTGCTGCACAGCGACCTCGTCTATGTCTCCGACGAAGCGCGCCTGGTGATGCCGTTCGTGAGCCTGGGCCTGGTGCCCGAGTTCGCCTCCAGCCTGCTGGTGCCGCAGCTGATGGGCGGCCG
>JAEUPC010000053.1 GCA_016789865.1 Rubrivivax sp. | reverse complement strand
CTATTCGGGCTGGGCGGCGGCGGCCACGGGCTTCATGCTCAGCAACGACCTGCTGATCGTGGTGGGCGCGCTGGTGGGCAGCTCGGGCGCCATCCTCAGCTACATCATGTGCCGCGCGATGAACCGCAACTTCATCAGCGTCATCGCCGGGGGCTTCGGCACCGGTGGCGGCGCGCCCGCCGCGGGTGCCGGCGCCGCGGCCCAGCCGGCCGGCGAGGTGCTGCCGATCAGCGCGGTGGAAACCGCCGAGCTGCTGCGCGAGGCCAGGAACGTGATCATCGTGCCCGGCTACGGCATGGCGGTGGCGCAGGCCCAGCACACGGTGTTCGAGATCACCAAGCTCTTGCGCGACAAGGGTGTCACGGTGCGCTTCGGCATCCACCCGGTGGCCGGCCGCATGCCCGGGCACATGAACGTGCTGCTGGCCGAAGCCAAGGTGCCCTACGACATCGTGCTGGAGATGGACGAGATCAACGACGACTTCCCCACCACGGATGTGTCGATGGTCATCGGCGCCAACGACATCGTGAACCCCGCGGCGCAGGACGACCCCACGAGCCCGATCGCCGGCATGCCGGTGCTCGAAGTGTGGAAGGCCAAGACGAGCATCGTGATGAAGCGCAGCATGGCCAGCGGCTACGCAGGCGTGGACAACCCGCTGTTCTACAAAGACAACAACCGCATGCTGTTCGGCGACGCGAAGAAGATGCTGGACGAGGTGCTGGGCGCGCTGAAGGGCTAGTGCCGCTTCGCGCCACTGGCCCGCGCCGAGACGACCCCCTCCTGCAAAGCTCGCCCGGCCGGGTTGGCTCGATGCAGTTCGCCTTTCATTGGCCGCCCGGGTCGGCACTCTTGTGAAAGCGATTTGTTGTGAGCTTTGACAAGAACTGGATTCGGCGTCTCTTGTTTGCAGCGCCGCGGGCGAGCACCCCGGCGGTGAGCGGATTCTAGGAAGCTGCCCGCCGCACGCCCGGTCATTCCGGCCGTCAGCCGCGGGCCATCCCACGCCGTCGCTGCCCCAGGCGGCGCCGACAGCGCGCACTGCGAGAATGCGGCGCACCACCCAACGCGGCGCGCCGCCGGCCCAGCAACATGCTCGACGACATCCCCACCCTGCGCCGGCGCCTGGCCGGCCGCGGCGGCGTGCACGAAGCGTTGATCGCCGACGTGCTGGCGCGCGCCGCCGCACCCGAGGCGGCGCATGTCTTCACGCAGCTGTACCGCGATGACGCGCTCGCCGCGGCGCGGCGCGCCGACGCGCTGCCGGCCGCCGCGTGGGCCGCCGCACCGCTGGCCGGGCTGCCGGTGACGATCAAGGACCTGTACGACGTGGCCGGCGAAACCACGCTGGCCGGCTCGGTGGTGCTGCGCCGCGCGCCGGCGGCCCCCGCCGACGCCCCGGCGGTGCAGCGGCTGCGCGCGGCCGGCGCGGCCATCGTCGGCAAGACCAACATGACCGAGTTCGCGTTCTCGGGCGTGGGCCTCAACCCGCACTTGGGCACACCGGTGAACCCGGCGGCGCAGGCCGCCGGCGGCGAGGGGTGCATTCCCGGCGGCTCGTCGTCGGGTGCGGCGGTGTCGGTGGCGCTGGGCCTGGCGGTGGCCGCGCTCGGCTCGGACACCGGCGGCTCGATCCGCATTCCGGCGGCCCTGTGCGGATTGGTGGGCTTCAAGAACACGCAGACGCGCACGCCGCTGGCCGGCGCCTTCTCGCTGTCGCATTCGCTGGACACGGTGTGCGCGATGGCACGCACGGTGGCCGATTGCCTGCTCGTCGACGGCGTGCTGGCCGGCGCACCGCTGGCGGTGCCGGTGCGCGATTCGGTGAGTGGGCTGGCGCTGGCGGTGCCGCGCACGCTGATGCTCGATGCTCTCGAAGCGCCGGTGGGGCAGGCCTTCGAGCGCGCGCTTTCGCGGCTGTCGGCCGCCGGGGCGAAGGTCAGCGAAATCACGCTGGCCGAACTGGGCGAGATCGGCGCCATCAACGCGCCGGGCGGCTTCTCGCCGGTGGAGGCATACGCCACGCACCGCGCGCTGTTTGCCGCGCGGCGCGCCGAGTACGACCCGCGGGTGGCCGCGCGCATCGCGCTGGGCGAGCCCGTGCTGGCTGCCGACTACATCGTCATGCAGCGGCGGCGCGCCGACTGGATCGAGCGAGTCACCGCGCGGCTGGCCGGCTTCGATGCGCTGGTGGCGCCCACCGTGCCGATCGTCGCGCCGCCGATCGCGCCGCTGGCCGCCAGCGACGAGGCGTTCTTCAGGACCAATGGTCTCTTGCTGCGCAACACCTTCGCCATCAACTTCCTCGACGGCTGCTCGTTCTCGCTGCCCTGCCAAGAGCCGGGCGCGATGCCGGTGGGCCTGATGCTCAGCGCGCCGCGCGGTGGCGACGCGGCGCTGGCCGGCGTGGCGCTGGCAGTGCAGGCGCTGCTGTCGCCCGGGCAGCCCGCTGCGCCGCGATGAACCCGCCCGCGGGCGAGGGCGGGCCACTTGGGCCACTTGGGCCACTTGGGCCACTCGGGCCACTCGGGCCGCTCGGCCTGCGCCTGTTCGTCGCCGAGCCGCTGCTCGCCGCCGGCGCCGACATCGCCCTGCCCGAAGGCCCGGCACGGCATGTGATGGTGCGCCGGCTGCAGCCCGGCGACACGCTGCACCTGTTCGATGGCGCGAGCGGTGTGGAGTGGCCCGCCGAGGTGCTGGCCATCACCCGCCGCGGCGTGCGCGTTCGGCTGGGCACGGCGGCACGGCCGGCCGCGGCGGCCGAGTTGCCGATCGCCGTGACGCTGGCCTTCGGCATGCCCGCCAACGAGCGCGCAGACACGCTGGTGGAGAAGGCCACCGAGCTGGGCGCAGCCGCGCTGCAGCCGCTGACCACCGAGCGCACGGTGCTGCGGCTGGCCGGCGAACGCGCCGAGCGCAAGCGCGCGCACTGGCAGGCCATCGCCGCCGCGGCATGCGAACAATGCGGGCGCGCACGGGTCCCCGTGGTTCACGGCGTGCGCGAGCTGGGGCCCTGGCTGGTCGAGGCCGCGGCACACCGCAGCGCGGTCGGCGCGCAGGCGAAGCCGCCGGGCTACCTGCTCAGCACCGCGCCGGAAGCGGCGCCGTGGCGCAGCACGTGGCCGGCCTCGGCGCGGGCCACACAGGTCGTGCTGCTGAGCGGCCCCGAAGGGGGCTTCAGTGCCGCGGAGCACCAGCAGGCCTGCGACGCCGGCTTCGCCACCACCTCGCTGGGCCCGCGCATCCTGCGCGCCGATACCGCGCCGCTGGCCGCCCTGGCCGCGCTGGCGCTGAGCCTCTGATACGGCTTCGCGATCGATCGAATAGGTTAGGGCAACAGACCGTGGCGGGACTTGGCCCACGAAGGCCAACCCAGGTGCCACCGAGGACGGCGGGGGGGTCGGCGCAGCGAAATGGAGGATGCATTCAGGGGTCCAGCGAAGCTGGGCCGCTGAACAAGGACATCCGCGGAGCCGAACACGCGGCGTCCTCGGCGCCACCACCTCGTCGAAGGCCTTCCCATGTTTTCGAACGCAAATGCGTATGAGCCCCTGAACCGACCGCAGCCCCGCACGCCCGTGCCAATGGCGGGGCAGGCGCCCACCCCGCAGGCGGGCTGACAAACCCGCGTTGCCGGTGGGCCGAGCGCCAGCCCAGAATGCCCGCACAACGCGACCCCGCCCGTCCATCGCGGGCACAGACAGACTGACCAGAAGGAGTGAGACATGGGCCTGCTCGACTCGGTGATCGGCGCGCTCGGCCAAGGCGCCGGCGGCCAGCCCAACCCCCAGGCGGCGCTGATCAGCGCCATCGTCGGCATGCTGGCCCAGGGCGGTGGCGCAGGCGGTGGTGGCGGTGGTGGCCTGGGCAGCGTGCTCGGCAGCGCGCTGGGTGGCGGTGGCGGCACGGGCATGGGGGGCGGCGGCCTCGGGGGGCTGGGCGGCCTCGTCGAGCAGTTCGCGCGCGCGGGCCTGGGCGACGTTGCCAAGTCTTGGGTCGGCACCGGCCAGAACCTGCCGATCTCGCCCGATCAGCTCGGCCAGGTGCTCGGCGGTGAGCGCATCGGCTCGATGGCCAGCCAGCTCGGCATGAACCAGGGCGACCTGCTCGGGCAGCTTTCGCAGATGCTGCCGCAGGTGGTGGACCAGCTCACGCCGCGGGGGCAGATCCCGCAAGGCGACATCCAGGGCATGGGCGACCAGCTCGGGGGCTTGCTCGGCGGGCTGCTGGGCGGCCGCCGCTGAACGGCGCTGAACGGACGAGCTGAGCCGGCGCTGAGCCGCCGCTGAGCCGCCGACAAGCGCCGGCGCCTGACATCGCGCCGCGCCGGCTCCCCCGGCGGGCGCGCAAGTCACCGTCCGTGATTCACGGGCCGCGCCCGGCAGTGCCCGCGCTGGTCGCGCCGTCGTCTTTCGGCTCGGCCAGCAACGTGGCGATCGCTGCCCCGACCCCCAGGTCCTCCTCGGCGCCAAAGCCCGTGCGCCGCAGGCGCCCGGCGCGGTCGATCAGCACCAGGCTGGGCGTGCCCTGCAACGCGTAGCGCCGCATCGTCTGCGGCACGGGGTCGCGCTCGGCGCCGGCCTCGCTGGCCGCGTCCACGCCCACCGGGAAGCGGATGCGGTGCTCGTACAGGAAGGCTTCCAGCGACACCGGCGTCATCGCCGCGTGGTGCTCGAAGACCGTGTGCATGCCGATCACCGCCACGTCGTCGTCGCCGGCAAACGCCTGCGCGATGCGCTGCGCCTGCGGCAGACCGTGGAAGACGCAGCCCGGGCACAGCATCTGGAAGGTGTGCAGCACGACGACGCGGCCGCGCAGCTCTTCGAGCGCCAGCGCGTCGCGGCCCGCCGGCAGGTTGAACCAGCGGCGGGTGCTCCAGGGCGGCGCGGGCGGCGAAGCGGCGCCCGGTGGGGTGAGGTCGAAGCGCATCGGTTCAGGGCTGCAGGGTCAGCGGGAGCACGGGTGCCGGGCGGCCTGCGCTGGCCCGCGGCCCGTGGACCAGGGCGCCGAGCCCCCGGGGCCCGGAGTTCTCAGGGCCGCCAAGCCGAGAACACGTAGTCATTGTCCTTGCGCGCCTGGTGACAAGCGTGGCAGGCCGTTGCCGCATTGGCGCCCACGGCACGTTCGGTCTTCGAGTCGCCCTTGAAGCCCTCGTAGCCCCAGCCGCCGGTGGCGGCATAACGGCGAGAGTCCTTGACCATCACGCCCAGCACCTTGCGCGCACCCTCCTGCACGGTGTTGTCGGCGCTCTTCGCCTCCAGCAGGTCGAACACGATCACCGAGCCGTCGGCAAACTTGCCGCCGGCGCGGTAGCCGGCCAGCGCCTGCTTGTTGGCATAGAGATGGTGGATGCCGCCGAACGCGTCGAACAACGCGTGGCCGGGCTGGATGACCATGCTCTTCACGTGCGTCCAGTCGCGCCAGCCCTGCGGGTACGCCACCGGCGGCGGGTCGGCCGCCTGCAGCGCAGCGGGCATGGCGGCCAGCGCGAGCGCCGCTGCGGCCGCCCTTGCCGCCCACTTCGCCATCGTGGGCCGGGCGCGCCTGCTGCGTTCGGCGCGCTTGCCCGCGCCCGCCGCCGTCATCCGTTCAATCCGCTGTGCCGTCTCGTTCATCGTGCGCTCCTAGAATGGTCTGCACATTCAAGCACCTGTGCGCTGCGTCGAACAGCAGGCACAAAGTGGTGACCGGGGCACGAAACAGTGTCGATTGCAAAGTTCCACGCCACGCCCTTCCCGACCGAGGCGCAGACCCCGGCCCAGGCCCCCGCCCACGCCGCCCCGGCCCGCCCGGCCGTGGCGCGCATGGTCGAAGACATCGTCGGCTGCAAGTGGTCGCTGGCGGTGCTGGGCGCCGTGCGCCGCGGCGTCGCGCGGCCCGGCGCGCTGGAGCATTCGATCGACGGCCTGTCGAAGAAGGTGCTCAACGAGCGGCTGGCCAAGCTGGTGCGCTTCGGCATCCTCGAGAAGCACAGCTACGCCGAGCTGCCCCCACGCGTGGAGTACCGACTCACCGGGTTCGGGCTCGAGTTCTGCTCGCTGCTGGACGGCATCGAGGCGCTCGAACGCAAGCTGGGCGAAGGGCGCACGGGCTGACGGCACGGGCTGGCAAGACGGGCTGACGGCACGGGCTGACTACACAGGCTGACAATGGCGGGCGTGAACCCGACCTCTGCCCCCCCCGTTCCAGCCAACGCCTCCACGCCACCCTGGGCGGCGCGCACGCCGCTGCTGCATTCGCTGCCCCTGCTCGCGCGCGGCAAGGTGCGCGACATCTACGCGGTGGGCAGCGACCGCCTGCTGATGGTGGCCAGCGACCGCCTCTCGGCCTTCGACGTGGTGATGAAGGCGCCGGTGCCGGGCAAGGGCCGGCTGCTCACGCAGATGGCGCTGTGCTGGTTCGGCAAGCTCGCCGGCGTGTGCCCGAACCACCTCACCGGCGAAGCGCCCGAGAGCGTGGTGGCCGCCGACGAGCGCACGCAGGTCGAGGGCCGCGCGATGCTCGTCAAGCGGCTCACGCCGCTGCCCTGCGAGGCGGTGGTGCGCGGCTACGTGGCCGGCTCGGGCTGGAAGGAGTACACGAGCAGCGGCACGGTGTGCGGCCAGCCGCTGCCCGCGGGCCTTTCGATGACGACACCGTTGGCGCAGCCGATCTTCACGCCGGCCACCAAGGCGGCGGTGGGCGACCACGACGAGAACATCTCCTTCGCGCAACTCGAAGGCCTGATCGGCGCGGCGCGCGCGGCCGAGTTGCGCGCCGCGGCCATCCGCCTGTACGTCGCTGCGCGCGACTTCGCGGCCACGCGCGGCATCGTCATCGCCGACACCAAGTTCGAGTTCGGGCTCGACGCGGCCGGCACGCTGACGCTGATGGACGAGGTGCTGACCCCCGACTCGTCGCGCTTCTGGCTGGCCGACGAGCTGGCGCAGGGCCGCATCGTGGCGCTGGACAAGCAGCCGCTGCGCGACTGGCTGGCCTCCACCGGCGTGACCGGCGGCGCCGAGCAGGCCGCACTCGACCTGCCGCCGGCGGTGATCGACGGCGTGCGCGAGCGCTACGAGCGCGCGCGCACGATGCTGTGCGCACCTTTCGGCGCAGCGACGGGCGGCGCGCGATGAGCGCCTCGACGAACCACCTGCGCGTGCTGCGCTTCGCGGCGCTGGCGCCCGGCCCGCGCCTCATCGTCACCGGCGCGGTGCACGGCAACGAAACCGCCGGCACGCGCGGCATCGAGCGCGTCGTGCGCGAAATCGAACGCGGCGAAATCGACATCGTGCGCGGCAGCGTGACCTTCGTGCCGGTGTGCAACCCGCTGGCCTACCGGCACCAGCGGCGCATCGGCGAGCGCAACCTCAACCGGCGCCTGCTGCCCACTGACGCCCCCGAACAGTACGAAGACCACCTGGCGAATGTGCTGTGCCCCCTGCTGGCCGAGCATGAGTTGCTGCTCGATCTGCACAGCTTCCGCAGCCCCGGCCAGCCGTTCGCGCTGCGCGGGCCGGCCGACAACGACGGCGCGCTGGAACCCTTTGCGCACGAAGCCGCCGAGGCGCGGCTGGCCGCGCACCTGGGCGTCACGCGCGTCGTCGACGGCTGGCTCGACGCCTACGCGCGCGGCGTTGCCGAGCGCCGCGCGCGTGGCCTCACGCCCGGCGCAGTGAACGAGCACCCGGCCTACGGCATCGGCACCACCGAGTACATGCGCTCGGTGGGCGGCTGCGCCGTCACGCTGGAGTGCGGCCAGCACGACGACCCGGCCGCCCCAGGCGTGGCCTACCACGCCATCCGCCAGACGCTGGCGCTGCTGGGCATTGCCGAGCTGCCGCTGGCGAAGCCCGCGGCGCCGTTCGAATGCCTGACGCTGGCGCGGGTCGTCGACCGACACGCCGATGGCGACCGCTTCGTGAAGATGTGGACCAGCTTCGATCCACTGGCCGGCGGCGAGCTGATCGCGCTGCGTGCCGACGGCAGCGAGGTGCGCGCGCCCGAGCCCGGCTGCATCGTGTTCCCGGACCACGCTGCGCTGCCCGGGCACGAGTGGTTCTACTTCGGGCAACGCAGCGCACGCGGCCTGTCGCCCTGAAGTGCGCGGCGGCGGCCGGCATGCCAGCTTGCATGTGCCGGCTCGTGTGACGCAAACACCATCGGCGCCCGCGCTGGCGTGCGCTGCGCGCCATGTCACGACACCCTGCGCGGCTTCGTTCGCCCGAAGGACAGCCGCCCCCGCGCGAGGGATGGTCCACCCCCGCAAGGCGGTTCAATCATCCCGCCCCATCGAGTGATGCGTTGGGCGCGGAGATTGGCTATGCAATTCGATGAGTGTTTCGAAGGCGGATACCGCATCTTCGTCGGCGCGCTGGACGCGCCGCGCGGCGAGGGCTACATCGCCGCCGTGGTGGTGAGCCGGCTGCTGCCCGACGATGGCAGGGCGCCGCCGGCCGCCGAGGGCAACGCCAATGCGCCGACCAGCCGCCGCGCGCGCGAGGTGTGGCGCGACGACAGCCTGGCCTGCGGCTACCGCTGGCCCACGCCCGAGGCGGCGCTGCACTACGCGAAGAACCGTGCGCGCGAGATGGTGCGCAAGGCCTCGCCGATACTGGCGCACGTGGCCTGAGGCGCGCTGCCGCGCGCGCAGCGCGCCACGGCTTGGCCGCGCCGCCCGGTCGCCGAGGCCGGGAGGCCGCCTCGATAATCCGCGCCATGAATGCGACAGCGCGGCAGCGCATCGTGGTGGGCCTGTCCGGCGGCGTCGATTCCGCGGTCAGCGCCTGGCTGCTCAAGCGCGCCGGGCACGAGGTCGTCGGCATCTTCATGAAGAACTGGGAGGACGACGACGACAGTGACTACTGTTCGAGCAACGTCGATTTCGTCGATGCCGCCGCCGTGGCCGACGTGATCGGCATCGAGCTCGAGCACGTCAACTTCGCCGCCGACTACAAGGACCGCGTGTTCGCCGAGTTCCTGCGCGAGTACGAGGCCGGCCGCACGCCCAACCCCGACGTGCTGTGCAACGCCGAGATCAAGTTCAAGGCGTTCCTCGACCACGCGCTGCGGCTGGGCGCCGACAAGATCGCCACCGGGCACTACGCGCGCGTGCGCGCGCTGGCCGATGCCTCATGCCCGGCCGGGGAGCGCTTCGAGCTGCTCAAGGGGCTGGACCCGGCCAAGGACCAGAGCTACTTCCTGCACCGCCTGACGCAGGCGCAGCTGGCGCGCACGCTGTTCCCGGTGGGCGCGCTGAAGAAGACCGAGGTGCGCGCGCTGGCCGAGCAGATCGGGCTGCCGAACGCGAAGAAGAAAGACAGCACCGGCATCTGCTTCATCGGCGAGCGGCCGTTTCGCGAGTTCCTCTCGCGCTACCTCAGCCACGAGCCGGGGCCGATGCTCGACGAGCACGGGCGCGAGCTCGGGCGCCACGTCGGCCTGAGCTTCTACACGATCGGGCAACGGCAGGGGCTGGGCATTGGCGGCATCCGGCCCCGGGGCCCTGCCGGCCCTGCCGGCCCTGCTGGCCTTGCCGGCCATGACGGCGAAAGCAGCGATGGCCGCGACGGCGGCAAGGCCCCCGCGCGCACCGGCCTGCACGAGCCCTGGTACGTGGCGGCCAAGGACCTGGCACACAACGCGCTGCGCGTGGTGCAGGGGCACCAGCACCCGTGGCTGCAGTCCACGGCGCTGGAGGCCTCCGACTGCTGTTGGGTGGCCGGCCACCCGCCGGCTGCGGGCCAATACGGCGTGAAGACGCGCTACCGCCAGGCCGACTCACCGGGCACGCTGCGCCTGCTCGGGCACGACGGCGGCCCGGCGGGCTTTGCGCTCAACTTCGCGCCGCCCCACCTGCAATGGGCCGTGACGCCGGGCCAAAGCGCCGTGCTGTACGACGGCGAGGTCTGCCTGGGCGGCGGCGTGATCGAGCGCGCCGCGGTGCCCGTGCTGGACGCCACACCGCTGCGCCTGCCGGCGCCGCCGCCGCCCCGCCGGCGCGCGGTGGCGAACACCCGTCGCGCTTCCCGGCGATTCGTCGCCTGACGGGCGTACCGTCACCGCCCTGCCGGACAATCCCGCGGGCTGGCACCGAAGGCCTGCGCTGGTCAGCCGGCCACCGGGTACCGGGTACCGGGTACCGGCTACCGACCGCGGGCCACGGGCCCGCCGGCCCCGATTCGCCAGCGCCCGCCATTCGCACCCACCATGTCCGTCACCCCCCCTCCTGCCGGTGCTGCCCGGCCGAACCCCGCCGCCTCCAAGCCCGGCGGCGCCAGCCCCGTGGCACGGCGCCGCCGCCGGCGCTGGCTGTGGGCCGGTGCGGCCGTGTTGGCCGTCGCCGCGCTCGGCTTCGGCGCCGCCAACCGGCCCCAGGAGGTGCAGGTCAGCAGCGTGCTCAGCGCGTATCCCTCGGCGCAGTACGGGTTGCTCACCGCCTCGGGCTACGTGGTGGCGCAGCGCCGTGCGGCCGTCTCCAGCAAGGCCACCGGGCGCCTGATCGAGCTGCGCGTGCGCGAGGGCAGCGTGGTCAAGGCCGGCGAGCTGATCGGTCGGCTCGACGCCGCCGACGTGGCCGCCACCACGCAGGCCGCGCAGGCCGGCGTGCGCCAGGCCGAGGCGGGCAAGGCGCAGGCCCACGCCGGCGAGCGGCAAGCGCAGGTGGAGCTGGCCAGTGCCGAGACCGAGCTGAACCGCGTGCTGGCGCTGGAGAAGCAGGGCTTCGTCTCGGCGCAGGCGGTGGACGCCGCGCGCCGCCGCGTCGACGCCGCACGCGCCACCTTGGCTGCGGCGGCCGCCGGCATCGCCTCGGCCGAAGGCGCGCACGCGGTGGCCGGCGCGCAGCTGCGCGTGCAGCAGGTGCAGCGCGACAACACCGAGATCCGCGCGCCCTTCGACGGCGTGGTGCTGGTCAAGAACGCCAACGTCGGCGACCTCATCACGCCGTTTTCCAGCGCCGGCGGCACGCAAGGCGCGGTGGTGACGATGGCCGACATGGGCACGCTCGAAGTGGAGGCCGACGTTTCCGAGGCCAATGTGGCCAAGGTGAGGATCGACATGCCGGTGGAGATCGTGCTCGACGCGCTGCCCGGTGAACGCTTCCGCGGCACGGTGGTACGCATCGTGCCGACGGTCGACCGCGCCAAGGCCACCGTGATGACCAAGGTGCGCTTCGAGCAGCTCGACGCGCGCATCCTGCCCGAGATGAGCGCCAAGGTGGTGTTCCTCACGCAGCGGCCGGGCGATGCCGACTTCAAGCCGGTGGTGGCCGTGAACCCGAAGGCCGTGGTCGAGCGCGAAGGCAGGAAGGTGGTGCTGCGCATCGGCGGCAGCGCGAAGGAACCGGTGGTCGAACTCGTGCCCGTGACCCCGGGCCGCACGCTGGGCGACGCGCTGGAGGTCACCGGCACGCCGCTGAAGGCCACCGACCGCCTGGTGCTCAGCCCCGGCGACAAGCTGCGCCATGGCGCACGTGTCGCGCTGGCCGGGAAGTGACGGGCGAGATGACGCGCGCGTGGGGTCGTCCTCGATGAGCGAAGCCGCGCCGCCGCTCATCCGCATCCGCGACCTGGTGAAGACCTACCGCCGCGGCGAGCAGGACATCCCGGTGCTGCAAGGGCTGGACCTCGATGTCGCCGCCGGTGACTTCATCGCACTGATGGGCCCCAGCGGCTCGGGCAAGAGCACGCTGCTGAACCTCATCGCCGGCATCGACAAGGCCACCGCCGGCACCATCGAGATCGCCGGCACCGACATCGCCACCCTGGGCGAAGGCGAACTTGCCGACTGGCGCGCCGCCAACGTCGGCTTCATCTTCCAGTTCTACAACCTGATGCCGGTGCTGACCGCATTCGAGAACGTCGAGCTGCCGCTGCTGCTGCAGCCGCTGTCGGCCCGCGAGCGCCACGCCCGCGTCGACGAGGTGCTGGCGCTGGTGCAGCTCAGCGACCGCGCCGACCACTACCCCAACGAGCTCTCCGGCGGGCAGCAGCAACGCGTGGCGATCGCGCGGGCGCTGGTCACCTCGCCGCAGCTGATCGTCGCCGACGAGCCCACCGGCGACCTCGACCGCGCCACGGGCGCAGAGGTACTGAACCTGATGGCCGGGCTCGTGCACGACCTCGGCAAGACGATCGTCATGGTCACACACGACCCCAAGGCGGCGGCACGCGCGCGGCGCCTCGTGCACCTGGAAAAGGGCGTGCTGGTCGACGAAGCCGAGCCGGCCGCGCCCTGAGCCGGCCACTGCGGCGCCTCACGCCCCCTCACGCCCCCTCAGGCCCCTGCGCCATGTTCGTGCTGCGACTGCTGCTGAAGAACGCCTTCCGGCACCGGCTGCGCACGCTGCTGACGATGGTGGGGCTGGTGGTCGCGGTGTGCGCCTTCGGCTTCCTGCGCACCACGGTGGATGCGTGGTACGCCGGCGCCGAGGCGAGCAGCAGCACGCGGCTCATCGTGCGCAGCGCCACCTCGCTGACGGTGCCGCTGCCGCTGGCCTACGCCGAGCGGCTGCGCGCGGTGGAAGGTGTGACGAGCGTGAGCTGGTCGAACTGGTTCGGCGGCATCTACCAGAGCGAGCGCAACTTCTTTCCGCAGTTCGGCGTGGACCCGCCGAGCTACCTGGCGCTGTACCCCGAGTTCCGCCTGAGCGAGCAGGAACGGGTCGCCTGGCAGCGCGACCGCAAGGGCGCCGTGGTGGGGCGCAAGCTCGCCGAGCGCTTCGGCTGGAAGATCGGCGACACCGTGCCGCTGCGCGGCACCATCTACAGCGGGACCTGGAGCTTCACTGTGCGCGGCATCTACGAGGGCGCCGACGAGACGGTGGACGAGGGCCAGATGCTCCTGCAGTGGGCCTACCTCAACGAGGTGGTCAAGGAGCGCACCAAGGGCAGGAGCGGCGACTTCGTCGGCGTGTTCGTCATCGGCATCGACGAGCCGGCCAATGCCGCGCTGGTGGCGCAGCGCATCGACAGCCAGTTCCGCAACTCGGTGGCCGAGACGCTGACCGAAACCGAGAAGGCGTTCCAGCTCAGCTTCGTGGCGATGAGCGAAGCCATCCTGGTGGCGCTGCAGGCGGTGAGCGTGATCATCATCGTCATCATCATGGCGGTGATGGCCAACACGATGACGATGACGGCGCGCGAGCGCCTGGCCGAATACGCCACGCTGAAGGCGCTGGGGTTCGGGCCGGGGTTCGTGGTGCGGCTGCTGTTCGGCGAGAGCCTGCTCATCGCGCTGATCGGCGGCGTGCTCGGCATCGCCGCCACCTTTCCGCTGGCCGCCGGCTTCAAGTCGCTGGTGGGCACGCTGTTCCCGGTGTTCAACATCTCCGCGCTGACGATGGCATTGCAGTTCGCCGCGGCGCTGGGGGTGGGCCTGGTGGCCGCGGCCTGGCCGGCGTGGAAGATGAGCCGCATCGACATCGTCGCCGGGCTGCGGCATGTGGCCTAGAGGCGTAGGCCTAGCGGCATGAGGCATGAGGCGTGAGGCATGACGCCGCGCCGCGCAGGCCTTCGTTGCCGGCATGCCGCCGCCGCATGAACGGGCCGAGCTGACATGCGCGCCGTGCCGCTGGCCTACATCGCGCGCAACCTGTGGGTGCGGCGCGTCACCACCGCGCTCACCGCGGCCGGCATGGCGCTGGTGGTGTACGTCTTCGCCACCGTGCTGATGATGACCGAGGGCATCCGCACGACGCTGGTGGCCACCGGCCAGCCCGACAACGTGCTCGTGCTGCGCAAGGGCGCCGGCGCCGAGATCAACAGCGGCATCTCGCGCGTGCAAGCGGCCATCCTGGAGACGCTGCCGGGCATCGCCACCGACGCCGCCGGCCACCCGCTGGTCAGCAAGGAGCCGGTGATCCTGAACAACCTCGTCAAGCGCGGCACCGGCCGGCCAAGCAACGTGGCGATGCGTGGCACCAGCGAACGCGGCCTCGTGCTGCGGCCGCAGGTGCGCATCGTCGAGGGGCGCATGTTCCGCCCCGGCAGCGCCGAGGTGATCGCCGGGCGCGCGGTGGCCGCGGGCTTTGCCGGTGTGCAACCCGGCGCCACGCTGCGCTTCGGCGGTCGCGAGTGGACGGTGGTGGGTCTGTTCGACGCCGGCAAGAGCGGCTTCGACAGCGAGATCTGGGCCGATGCCGAGCAGCTGATGGCGGCGTTCCGCCGCAACGCCTATTCGAGCGTGGTGTTCCGCCTCGCCGATGCCGAGGCCGACTACGCGCGCGCCACCCAGCTCATCGACGACGACCCGCGGCTGAAGCTGGAGCCCAAGCGCGAGATCCAGTTCTATGCGGACCAGAGCCGGGCGCTGGCCACCTTCATCAGCTACCTGGGCACCGCGCTGGCGGTGATCTTCAGCATCGGCGCCATCGTCGGCGCGATGATCACGATGTTCGGCAGCGTCGCCTCGCGAGTGGGCGAGATCGGCACGCTGCGCGCGTTAGGCTTCCGCCGCGGCGCGGTGCTGGTGGCCTTCATGCTCGAGGCGCTGGGCCTGGCGCTGGTGGGCGGGGTGCTGGGCCTGGCCGGCGCCAGCTTCATGCAGGCGGTGGACATCTCGACCACCAACTTCGCCACCTTCAGCGAACTGGCGTTCCAGTTCACCATGACGCCGGTGATCGCCCTTCAGGCGATGCTGTTCGCGCTGGCGATGGGGCTGGCCGGCGGCTTCCTGCCGGCGTGGCGCGCGGCGCGGTTGAAGATCGTCGATTGCCTGCGCGCCGCGTGAGGGCCTGTTCGGCCGGCCGGCCGGGGCGCCACGCGGTGTGCGCGAGTCGGCACTGCGCGCGCCGTCGACGGCGCCCTGGGTGTGTCCACGCGCTTGGCCCGTGCGCGCGCGAGCTCAGGCGCGCGACGCCTTCACCGCGGCCACCAGGGCGGCCGGCGCATCGCTGGTGGCCAGGTGGTCGATGCCGAACATCACGCCGACGGTGAGGATGGCCGCGAGGGCGAAGGAAGCGAGGCGGTGGCTGGTGATCATGGTGGGCTCCCGGGTGGGTGACAGCGTGTTGCGTTGACGTGACTATCGACTTCCCCACCGCGCGGGTCGAGCGGCGTGCGATGAACTGCGGGCGGCAGGGGACCGTCGGCACGGCTGCGCGATGAGCCGCGGCGGCCGGGCGCGCGCCCGGCAGGTTGCGGCACGCGGGTGCGACGGCTGCGCGCCAAGACGCGCGGGGCGGGTGGCCGCAGCGGCTGCCCCTCGCCGGCGTGGCCTGCCGCATGGGGCCTGGTGTAGCGTGTGCGGCCACGCCCGGCGAGCGGGCCGGGCTGACGACGCATGAGCAACGACCTGCTGCTGGCGATCGACTGCGGTACGCAAAGCCTGCGTGCGCTGCTGTTCGATGCGCAGGGCGCCCTGCACGCCAAGGCGCGCGTGCCGCTGACCGACTACCAGCGCCCGCAGTCTGGCTGGATGGAGATGGCGCCGGAGGGCTTCTGGGGCGCGCTTGTTGCGGCTTGCCAAGGCCTGTGGGCTCAGACGCCTTCGGCGCGGCAGCGCCTGCGCGGTGTGGTGCTGACCACCCAGCGCGGCACGGTCATCAATCTGGACCGCGACGGCCAGCCGCTGCGGCCGGCGATCGTGTGGCCCGACGAGCGCCGCGCCGCCGTGCGCGGGCCGCTGCCGCTGCACTGGACACTGGCCTTCGCGGCGCTGGGCCTGGCCGACACGATCCGCACCTTTCGCGAGCAGGCCGAGGCCAACTGGATTGCGCAGCACGAACCCCAGGTATGGCAGCGCACGCACAAGTTCGTGCTGCTGTCGGGGTACCTGCACCACCGCCTCACCGGCCGCCTGGCCGACGCGGTGGGCAGCCAGGTCGGCTACCTGCCGTTCGACTTCAAGCGCGGGCGCTGGGCGAGCCGGTTCGACTGGAAATGGCACTGCCTTCCACTCGCCCCGCACCAGCTGCCCGAGCTGGTGCAAAGCGGCTCCATCCTCGGCAGCATCTGCGCCGCGGCCGCCGCCGATACGGGCCTGCCCGCCGGGCTGCCGGTGGTAGCCGGTGCGGCCGACAAGGCCTGCGAGGTGCTTGGCGCCGGTTGCGTCACGCCGCAGCAGGCCTGCCTGTCGTACGGCACCACGGCCACGGTCAACCTGTGCACGCCGCGTTACGTGGAACCGGTGCCGCTGGTGCCGCCCTACCCGGCGGCGCTGCCCGGGCACTACAACACCGAGGTGCAGATCGCCCGAGGCTACTGGCTGGTGAGCTGGTTCGCCGAGCAGTTCGCGCATGAAGAACAGGCGCGCGCCGCCGCCGAGGAATCCAGCCCCGAGGCCTTCTTCGACGACCTGCTCGCCGCCACACCGCCCGGCGCGGCCGGCCTGATGCTGCAGCCGACCTGGAGCCCGGGCGTGCGTGTGCCCGGCCCGGAGGCGCGCGGCGCGGTGATCGGCTTCAACGAGACGCACACCCGCGCGCACCTGTACCGTGCCATCGTCGAGGGGCTCGCCTACGGGCTGCGCGAGGGCCTGGAACGCATCGAGCGGCGCAGCGGCCAGCGTGTGGCGGTGCTGCGCGTGGCCGGCGGCGGCTCGCAGAGCGACGCGGCCATGCAGATCACCGCCGACCTGTTCAACCGGCCCGCCGAACGGCCGGCGCTGTACGAGGCCAGCGGCCTGGGCGCCGCGGTGGTCGGGGCGGTGGCGCTCGGGCTGCACGCTGACTATCCGAGCGCAGTAGGGGCAATGACGCATGTCGGGCGCCGCTTCGAGCCCGACCCGCGCAACGCTGCGCTGTACGAGCGGCTGTACCGGCGCGTCTACCTGCGGCTGTACGCCCGGTTGCGGCCGCTGTACAGGGAACTGAGGGCGCTGGGCGCCGAGGCGCCCGATTGAGCCGCTCCGGGTGCCCGGCGGCCGGCCGCGGGTGCTGGTTTGCCCGCCTCACCGCAGGCCCCTGCGGTGGCAGAGTGCGGCTTCTGCGCTGCCGCCATCAAGCAAGGAGCGACGAATGAACAGCACGATCCTGCGGGTGGCCTGCACCGGCCTTGGCGTGGTGACCGCTCTGGCCGCGTCGCTCGCCCAGGCGCAGGACGGCGGGCTCAGCCTCTCGGTGGGCGCACGCGCCTGGTACACGGAGTGGACGACCTTCGGCTACTACCCAGGCGCCGACCCCAACCTGGCGCTGACGCAGACCTCGGGCCCAAGCAAGTGGGTGACGCTGCCCACGGTGAGCCTGCGCTTTGGCAACTTCTTCGGCTCGCTCAGCGCCTTCCCGTCCACGGGCTTCGAGTTCACCGACGGCAGCGCCAGCAAGCGCTCGGAGTCGGACCTCAACGTCGGCTACGCGGTGTTGCCGGGTCTGTCGGTGACGCTGGGCTACAAGCGCATTGCGCAGCGCGGCGAGGTGTTCCGCTACGAGCCCAAGGGCCCGGTGCTGGGCGTCAGCGGCAACGCGGCGCTCAGCGGCCCGGTGTCGCTGTACGGCGCCCTTGGCGTCGGCCGCCTGAAGACGCCCGGCGACCCGCGGCCCGAGGTCGTGAAGTTCGACGCCACCTACCGCCTCACGGAAGTGGGCGTGGCCTACGCCCTGCCCAGTGCCGACGGCGCGCTTGTCAGGCGCTGGACGTTCACGGCCGGGCATCGCATCCAGGTGATGCGCTCGAAGGACGCGTTCACGACGGCGGCCGGCCGGTCGCAGGACGGCATCGACACCACGCAGGGCTTCACCCTGGGCGTCCTGGCCACGTTCTGATCCGGGCGCCCCAGGGCGCGGGCCGGTGGCCCGGCCCGCGCGCCCTTGCCTTGGCGGGGCCGGTCCAGTTCAGAACGCCGGCGGCACGTCGGCTTCGCCGGGGCACCCGGCAAAGCAGAAGCGCCCGGTGAACGAACCGTAGATGAACGGCGTCTGCCGCTTGCGGAAGTCGCGCAGCGTCTCGGTCTGCACGCCGGCGGTCACGCGCTTGAAGAACTCCTCGACGACCAGACCGCGGGTGCCGATGTGCTCGAGCACGTGGCGGGTGAGCGGGCCGTTGCGGCCCTCGCCGTCGAACGCCGCCTCCTTGGACGCGGTGGCGTAGAGCACCATCGTGCCTTCGGGCGCGTCTTTCACCGGCGCCAGGCCGGGGGCGGCACGCGCGCCGGTCTGCAGGCTGCGCAGCAGCGCGGAACGGACCGCCGAGGGGGCCGCCGAACCAGGGCCGGCGCCCCGCCCGGGCGAGTCGTCGAACAGGTCGTTGCGGCAGGCGTCGAGCACGACGAGCTGGAAGCGCCGCGGCTTGCCGTCGCGCAGGCGCGCAAAGAGTTCGTCCAGGCCATACAGCACGCGCAGCGGGTCCTCGGCCGCGGCCTGCGGCTGAGCGCGGGTGGGGATCAGGTAGTTGGCGTTGGCCGCCTGCACGCCGTGGCCCGAGTAGTAGAAGACGCCCACTCCCTGGGGCCCGGCCTGGGCCAGCTGCGCCACGTATTCCTGCACGTGGCGCGTGAAGTCGGCGCGGTCGCGCAGGTTGTTGACGCACTGGGTGCGAAAGCCCAGCCGCTTCAACGCCGCGCACATGTCGGCGGCGTCGTTGCCGGGGTTGACGAGCACCGGCGCGTTCTCGTAGGCCGCGTTGCCGATGACCAGCGCCACGCGCGGCGAGGCGCTGCCGCCCGCGGTGGCGCAGGCCGAGAGCCCGACGGCCGCGGCCAGCATGAGCGCGCTCGCCGCGCGCAGCGCCGCACCCACTGTCCGGCCGGCGCCGCGGGCGGGCCCGCCACCGCCGGACCCGCCGATGGAGGCGCCGCTGATGCTGCTAGACGTCGATGTTCGCAGCGCGCAGCGCATTGCTCTCGATGAAGTCGCGCCGCGGCTCGACCTCGTCGCCCATCAGCATCGTGAAGACCCGGTCGGCCTCGATCGCGTCTTCGATCTGCACCCTGAGCAGCCGCCGCACGGTCGGGTCCATGGTCGTCTCCCACAGCTGCTCGGGGTTCATCTCGCCCAGGCCCTTGTAGCGCTGGCGCCCCACCGCGCTTTCGGCCTGCTGCATGAGCCAGGCCATCGCAGCGCGGAAGTCGCCCACCTTCTGCTCCTTCATCCTCTCGCCCTCGCCGCGCTTGGCGGTGGCCTCGGGGCCGAGCAGCCCCTGGAAGGCGCGGCCGGCCTCGGCCAGCGTGGCGTAGTCGGCGCCGTGCACGCAGTCCTGCCCGATGACGCTGCTCTTCACGTTGCCGTGGTGGCGGCGGCTGATGCGCAGGAAGTGTTTGTCGGTGCGCGGGTCGGTTTCGGCGCTCACGCGGGCGTCGGTGAGCGCGGCCTGCAGCGCCGCGGCGCCTTGGGCGGCCGCCGGCGCGGTGTCGAGATCGAGCGCCAGGCCGCTGCCGATGGCCCGCAACGCATCGCCGTCCATCCAGTTCGACAGTCGCTCGATCACCGCGTTGGCCATCAGGTAGGTGCGGGCCAGCGATTCGAGCGCGGTGCCGTCGATGCGCGGGCGGCCGGCGAGTCCGCCAGCGCCTCCAGGCGGCACGGCTGCGGCCGCGCCATCGGGCAGGACGGCGGCGCCATCCAGGGCGACCTTCAGCAGGAAGGCGTCGAGCTCGTGGCCGTCTTTCAGGTACTGCTCGTGCTTGCCGTGCTTGACCTTGTACAGCGGCGGCTGCGCGATGTAGATGTGGCCGCGCTCCACCAGCACCGGCATCTGGCGGTAGAAGAAGGTCAACAGCAGCGTGCGGATGTGGGCGCCGTCCACGTCCGCGTCGGTCATGATGATGATGCGGTGGTAGCGCAGCTTGTCGATGTTGAAGTCGTCGCTGCCGATGCCGGTGCCGAGTGCCGTGATCAGCGTGACGATGGCGTCGCTGGACAAGAGCTTTTCGTAGCGCGCCTTCTCGACGTTGAGGATCTTGCCGCGCAGCGGCAGGATCGCCTGGAACTTGCGGTCGCGGCCCTGCTTGGCGCTGCCGCCGGCGCTGTCGCCCTCGACGATGTAGATCTCGGACAGCGCCGGGTCCTTCTCCTGGCAGTCGGCCAGCTTGCCGGGCAGGCCGAGGCCATCGAGCACACCCTTGCGGCGCGTCATCTCGCGCGCCTTGCGGGCGGCTTCGCGGGCCCGCGCGGCGTCGACGATCTTGCCGCAGACGATCTTGGCGTCGGTAGGGCTCTCCTGCAGCCACTCCGAGAGCTTGCCCGCGACGATCTCTTCGACCGGGCCGCGCACCTCGCTGCTGACCAGCTTGTCTTTCGTCTGGCTGCTGAACTTGGGCTCGGGCACCTTCACGCTGATGACGCAGGCCAGGCCTTCGCGCATGTCGTCGCCGGCGATCTCGACCTTGGCCTTTTCGGCCAGCTTGGTTTCCTCGATGTACTTGTTGATGACGCGCGTCATCGCCGCGCGCAGGCCGGTGAGATGGGTGCCGCCGTCGCGTTGCGGGATGTTGTTGGTGAAGCACAGCACCGACTCGCTGTAGCCGTCGTTCCACTGCATCGATACCTCGACGCCGATGGTGGTGTTCTGCTCGCTTTGCTTCTCGCCGATGGCGTGGAAGATGTTCGGGTGCAGGACCTTCTTGCCCTGGTTGATGAACTCGACGAACCCCTTCACACCGCCGGCGAAGGCGAAGTTGTCTTCCTTGGCGTTGCGCTCGTCGACGAGGCGGATCTTCACGCCGTTGTTGAGAAACGAGAGCTCGCGCAGGCGCTTGGCCAGCACGTCGTAGTGGAAGTCGATGTTGTTGAAGATGGCGTCGTCGGGCAGGAAGTGCACCTCGGTGCCACGCTTCTCGGTCTGGCCGGTGATCTTCATCGGGCTGGTGTCGAACCCGTCGCGCACCTCGATCACGCGGTCCTGCGTGACGCCGCGCTTGAACTCGATGTAGTGCACCTGGCCTTCGCGGCGCACCGTGAGGCGCAGCCATTTGCTCAGCGCATTGACGCAGCTGACACCCACGCCGTGCAGACCACCACTGACCTTGTAGCTGTTCTGGTTGAACTTCCCGCCGGCGTGCAGCTCGGTGAGCGCGATCTCGGCGGCACTGCGCTTGGGTTCGTGCTTGTCGTCCATCTTCACGCCGGTGGGGATGCCGCGGCCGTTGTCGATGACGCTGATGCTGTTGTCGCTGTGGATGGTGACGACGATGTCGTCGCAGAAGCCGGCCAGGGCCTCGTCGATGGAGTTGTCGACGACTTCGAAGACGAGGTGGTGCAGGCCGGTGCCGTCGGAGGTGTCGCCGATGTACATGCCCGGGCGCTTGCGCACCGCCTCCAGGCCTTCGAGGATCTGGATCGCGCCTTCGCCGTAGCTGCTGTCGGCCGGCAGCGGCTCGCGTGGACCCTCCGCGGCCGCAGGAGCCGGCATGGGTGCAGGGGTCGGGAGGATGTTCGGATCGGTCATTCGCTTCAATCAACCGGCCGCACGCCCAGGGGCTGCGACCGTCCACAGAACGCGGCAAGCGGGCCGTGGCCCGCTCGCTGGTGGGGTGTGCGCCTGCGGCGCGGCGCTAGATGCGCATCGGCATCACCACGTACTTGAAGCCCGGCTTGTCGGGCAACGTGATCAGCGCACTGGCGGCGCTGTCCTGCAGCTCGATGCGCAGCGTCTCCTGGCCGATGTTGGCCAGCGCATCGATCAGGTAGGTGACGTTGAATCCGATCTCGATGGCGTCGCCGTTGTAGTCGACCTCGAGTTCCTCCTTGGCCTCTTCCTGCTCGGCGTTGTTGCTGCTGATGCGCAGCACGCCGGGCTCGACGTTGAGCCGAACACCCTTGAACTTCTCGCTGGTCAGGATGGCCGCGCGCTGCAGTGCGGCCAGCAGCGGTACGCGGCCGAGCGCGACGATGTTCTTGTGATTCTTCGGGATGACGCGGTTGAAGTCGGGGAACTTGCCTTCCACCAGCTTGGTGACGAACTCCATGCCGCTGAAGCCGAACTTGGCCTGGTTGCTGGCGAAGCGCATCTCGATGGGCGTGTCGGCGTCGTGCAGCAGGCGCTGCAGCTCGAGCACCGTCTTGCGCGGCAG
This sequence comes from Rubrivivax sp., assembly GCA_016789865.1. Classification (GTDB taxonomy): domain Bacteria; phylum Pseudomonadota; class Gammaproteobacteria; order Burkholderiales; family Burkholderiaceae_C; genus Rubrivivax. Next base: position 11,496 of record JAEUPC010000053.1, on the reverse strand, counting down.
GATCACCTCCTGACGGCTGGGCACGGCGGCTTCGAGCGACGACTGCGCCAGGGCCAGCCGGTGGCCGTCGGTGGCCACCAGCGTGAGCGTGTTGCCTTCGGCGATGAACAGGATGCCGTTGAGGTAGTAGCGGATGTCGTGCACCGCCATCGCGAAGTGCACCTGGTTGACCAGGTCGCGCAGCGTCTTCTGCGGCACCGCGAAGGCAGGCCCGAAGTCCACGCTCTCGTTGACCAGCGGGAAGTCGTCGGCCGGCAGCGTCTGCAGCGTGAAGCGGCTCTTGCCGGCTTGCAGCGTGAGCTTGTTGCCGGTGCTGCCGAGGCTGACCACCTGGTCGGAGGGCAGCGCGCGCAGGATGTCGATGAGCTTGCGCGCGCCGACCGTGGTGCGCAGTTCGCCGGCATCGCCGCCCAGGCTGGCCGTGGTGCGCACCTGGATCTCCAGGTCGCTGGTGGTGAACTCCACCGAGTCGCCGTTCTTGCGCAACAGCACGTTGGCCAGAATGGGCAGCGTATGTCGTCGCTCGACGATCCCGGCCACCGACTGGAGGGCTTCGAGCAGCAGGGATTGCGCAGCTTTGAGAACGATCATGTCTGTCTCTTCTTATAGAAGGTAGTAGCCGTAGTAGTAGGCGGCAGCAATCTGGGGACAACCGCTATTTTGGCCTCAACTTTCAACGGCTTAGCCTGGGGGCAGGGCTGTGGCCGGAAGCGGTGCGGCCGGGTGCGGCAATGGGGACAAGCGGGCAGGGGCGGGGCGCGGTGTGGACAAGGTCTGGCTTGTTCTCGCGCTGTCCACAGGGTTGACCGCCTGGGCTGGCCTCGTCGGCTTGGCGGGCACGGTCAGGACTTCAGCGACTGCTCGAGCACGTGTAGCTGCTGGTTGAGGTCGGGGTTGCGCAGCCGCTCCTCGGTGATCTTGCGCACCGCGTGCAGCACGGTGGTGTGGTCGCGGCCACCGAACAGCTCGCCGATCTCGGGCAGGCTTTTCTTGGTCATGTCCTTGGCCAGGTACATCGCAATCTGCCGCGGCTTGGCGATCGAGGCCGGGCGCTTCTTGCTGTACATGTCGGCGACCTTGATCTTGTAGAAGTCGGCCACCGTCTTCTGGATGTTCTCCACCGAGATCTGGCGGTTCTGGATCGACAGCAGGTCCTTCAGCGCCTCGCGCGCCAGGCCGATGGTGATGTCCTTGTGGCTGAAGCGGCTGTAGGCCAGCACCTTGCGCAGTGCGCCTTCGAGTTCGCGCACGTTGGCACGCACGTTCTTGGCCACGAAGAAGGCCACGTCCTCCGGGATCTCGGTCTGCTCGGCACGCGCCTTGGCGATGAGGATGGCCACCCGCATCTCGAGCTCGGGCGGCTCGATGGCCACCGTGAGCCCGCTGTCGAAACGGCTGGTGAGCCGCTCGTCGATGTCTGCGAGCCCCTTGGGGTAGGTGTCGCAGGTCATGATGATGTGTGCGCGCTTGGCCAGCAGCGCCTCGAAGGTGTTGAAGAACTCCTCCTGAGTGCGGTCCTTGCCGGCGAAGAACTGCACGTCGTCGATGAGCAGCAGGTCGAGGCTGTGGTACTTGGCCTTCAGTTCGTCGAAGGTCTTGCGCTGGTAGTTCTTGACCACGTCGCTGATGAACTGCTCGGCGTTGAGGTACAGCACGCGGGCGGTGGGGCGGTCCTTCAGCAGGGCGTTTCCGACGGCGTGCACGAGGTGGGTCTTGCCCAGGCCCACGCCGCCGTAGATGAACAGCGGGTTGTACGTTTCGCCGGGCGCGCCGGCCACATGCAGCGCGGCGGTGCGGGCCATCTGGTTGGCGCGGCCGGCCACCAGGGTCTCGAAGGTCAGCGCCGCGTTCAAGCGGTGCGAGGTGGCCGCCGGGGGCACCGCCCGGCCGGCTCGGGGGCCCATCGCCGAGGCGCCGGGCTCGGGGGCCGCGGGTTCGTTCAGGCCGGCGCGCCAGGGCGCCCCGTTTCGCCCGGCCTCCGCCGGCATTGCCCCGGGCAGGGGCAGCGATGCCAGGAACTGCCCGATCGGCACGCCGCCCGCGGCCACCGTGCCGGAAGGAGCCAGGCGGCTCACCGCTGCCGGACCCTCGGTGGCGGCTTCGGAGCGAGGGGCCAGCACGAGGTCGAGCCGGATCGAGCGCCCAGCAAGCTCTGACAGCACGGTTTCGATGCGGCTGCCGAACTGGGCCCTGATCCAGTCGAGCTTGAAACGGTTGGCCACCTGGACCGCGACAGCGGTCAGCGGCGGGCCGGCATGCCCATCGGCAGGGCCATGCCCGCCGGGGCTGCCCGGCTCGGACGCCAGCGCGAGAGGCCGGATCCAGGTCGCGAACTGCTGTTCGGGGAGTTCGGCCGCCAGCCGGGTGCAAGCCCGTTGCCATAGCCGCGAGGCGTCGCTGCCTTCGCCGCTGCGGCCGGCTGCGCCATCCGCTGCGCCCGGCCCCCCCAGCGGCGTCTGCGCGCCACCCAACGCATGTACTTCTTGAATCAGCTCCGAGTTCATGGCGACCGGTCTCTGTTGTGGAAATCTTCTTCACCCGCCGTCGTCGAAACCACTCCTCCGGGACTGGCGGACCGTGGTTATCCACAGTCGCGGCAGCGCCGTCAAGAGCGCCGGAAAGCCGCGAGTTCTGGTGCAAGTGTTTGACGCGTATGGGTCTTCTTGGTCTAATCCACGGTTTCCCGCATGGCTCTTCTTTGCCTTTGCCGGGCCATTGGCAACGGGGCTTGGCTGCGGCACGGCGCGACTGTCGGGTCCGCGCGACACCCACCGCGCCGGCAGTTGCGATTTGCAGGGACGGACGGGCGGCGAGTCCCGGTCGCCCTTGCGCATGTTCTTGATGCACGCGTACACATGAACCATGTGAGGCGTGCGAGGCATGTGCGGCAGCGTGCCGGGCAGCAAGGAAGAGCCAAGCCTCCAGCTCGGCCCGCGGGCCGGCGCGGACCGATGTTGTAATCGGCTGCGCCGACCCACTGGCTTATCGTCGCTGTTTCATCCGCCCACGCTACTTCGTTGATCGGCCGGCGCGCGCCGGCTCTGCTGAACCATGAAACGTACCTACCAACCTTCCAAGACGCGGCGCGCCCGTACCCACGGTTTCCTCGTGCGCATGAAGACGCGCGGCGGCCGTGCCGTCATCAATGCCCGCCGCGCCAAGGGTCGCAAGCGTCTGGCCGTCTGAGCCGATCGGGTCGCGTTGCCGGCCGCCGGGTGTTCTGCGCGGCAAAGGCTGCTCAATTCCTGCTGCGGCCTTCGACCTCCAGTGATGCTGCGCGCCCTCGTCCACAGGGCCGACTTCGAGCGCTTGTTGGCGATCAGGCCGGCCACCCGGAGCGCTCACTTCGCGTTGCATCACGTGCCCGGGCGCCCGCAGGGGCGCCGTGCACCTGCTCCGGAGACCGGCGGGGATGACTTATCCACAGGTCCAGATGAACATCTTCCAGGCGCTGTGGACAAGATTGCTGCTGGACCGCTGGAAGGGCCGCTGGCCGAGCAGTGGATCGGCGCCGTGGTGCCCAAGCGCCAAGTGCGGCGCGCCGTGATGCGCAACCTGCTCAAGCGGCAGGTCCGCAGCGCCTTTCTTCGCCACGAAGGCCAACTGGCCGCCGGGCTTTGGCTGGTGCGGGTGAAGCATGGCTTCAACGTGGCCGACTTTCCGTCGGCGGCGTCGGTGTTGCTGCGTCGGGCGGTGCGCCAGGAGCTGGATGCCCTGCTCCAGCCGGTGGCCGGAGTGCCCCCTGCCGGCAGGCCACCGGGCGGTGGCGGCGAAGGTGCCGCGGCACGCCGCGCCCCGCCGCCCCGGCAACGCTGATGGCCGCGCCAATGCATCCCGAGCTTTGGCCGCGCCGCCTGCTGGCCGGGCTCGTGCACGGCTATCGCCTGCTCCTGAAGCCGTGGCTGGGCAGTGCGTGCCGGTTCGAACCCACCTGCTCGGCCTACGCGCTGCAAGCGCTGCAGCGTCACGGCGCCGTCGGCGGCACCGCCCTCACCGGGTGGAGGCTGCTGCGTTGCCACCCTTGGTGCGACGGCGGTGTTGACCCGGTGCCGGCGCGGCTGCGCGAGGGCCTCTCGTCCCGGTGCACCGGCTGGCTCACCCGGCTCGTGCCCGAAGGGCATTGGAGCGCGCTGCCGCCAGTGGTGGCCACGGCCCAAACTGATCCACCCTCCATCGAGTCCACGGGGCACCTGCCCCATCGGCCGGGCCCGCGCGCCGGCGAACCGACATGACCGATATCCGCCGGACCCTGCTGTGGGTCGTCTTCACCATGTCTCTCGTGCTGCTGTGGGACGCATGGAACCGCCACACCGGCCAGCCGACGCTGTTCGGCGCGGCGCCGCGGGCCACCGCACCGGCCGCCGGCGCCGCCTCGGCCGCGGGCGGCCCCGGCCTGGCCGGCACACCGGCAGCGGGCGTGCCGCAGCCGGCGGCGCAACCCGGCGCCTCGGTGGCTGCCGCGCCGGTGGTGGCGCCACCGGGCGCTGCGCCGGTGCCGGCTTCCGAGCTGGTGGTGGTCAGCACCGACGTGGTCAAGGCCACCTTCGACAGCCAGGGCGGCACGCTCGTGCGCCTGGAGCTGCTGAACTACCGCGACGCGGTCGACCCGCAGCGCAATGCGGTGCTGTTCGACCGCACCGCCAAGCGGGCGTACTGGGCGCAGACGGGCCTCATCACCAGCCAGGCGGGGGTGCAGCTGCCCAACCACCTGACGGCGATGAGCGTCCTGCCCGGCGACCGCTCGCTGGCCGCCGGCAGCAACACGCTGAGCCTGCGCTTCGAGTCGCCGGCCATCGATGGCCGCAAGCTCGCCAAGACCTACACCTTCACCCGCGGCGGCTACACCGTGGCGGTGAAGCACGAGTTCACCAACCAGGGCGAGAACGCCGTGCAGCCGCAGCTGTACCTGCAGCTGGCGCGCGACGCCGCGCCGCCCGAGGGCGAATCGAGCTTCTACTTCACGTTCACCGGCCCGGCGCTGTACACCGAGGCGAACAAGTTCGTGAAGCTCGACTTCAAGGACATCGCCAAGGGCAGCGCCAGCCACGACAAGAGCGCCAACGACGGCTGGGTGGCGATGGTGCAGCACTACTTCGCCAGCGCCTGGCTGGTGCCCAGCGGCAGCGCGCGCGAGTTCCGCACGGCCAAGGTGGCGGGCAACGGTGCGCTGGAGCACTACACGGTGGCGATGGTGTTGCCGCTGGGCGAGGTGGCCCCGGGCGGCACGAAGGCGCACGAAGCCACGCTCTACGCCGGCCCTCAGGAAGAGCACAAGCTCGCAGCGCTGGCCCCGGGCCTGGAACTGGTGAAGGACTACGGCTGGTTCACCGTGCTTGCCAAGCCCCTGTTCTGGCTGCTCGACAAGCTCTACGGCGTGCTCGGCAACTGGGGCTGGGCCATCGTCGCGCTGGTGGTGCTGCTGAAGATCGCCTTCTACTGGCTCAACGCCAGCGCCTACCGCAGCATGGCCAAGATGAAGGCGGTGTCGCCGCGCGTCAACGAGCTGCGCGAGCGCTACAAGGACAAGCCGCAGCAGATGCAGCAGGAGATGATGCGCATCTACCGCGAGGAGAAGGTCAACCCGCTGGGCGGCTGCCTGCCCATCCTGGTGCAGATGCCGTTCTTCATCGCGCTGTACTGGGTGCTGCTGTCCAGCGTGGAGATGCGCAACGCGCCGTGGTTCTATATCCCTGATCTCGCCCAGCCTGACGCGCTCTTCGGCGTGATCCCGCTTATCAAACTGCCGCTCGGCCCGTTGCCGCTCTTGATGACCGCCAGCTCGCTGTTCCAGGTGTGGCTCAACCCCACGCCGCCCGATCCCATGCAGGCGCGCATGATGTGGATGATGCCGCTGATCTTCGGCTTCATGTTCTTCTTCTTCCCGGCCGGCCTGGTGCTCTATTGGCTGACCAACAACCTGCTGTCGATCGCGCAGCAGTGGTGGATCAACAAGCAGCTGGGCGTCAACCATTGAACGCAGACATCGGTGAGCGACTGCAATCGTTTCGCCGGCTGTGAGGCACGTCACGGGCGATCCCTCAGCTGAGGGTTGAGAACAGCCCGCGAAGTGCCGAATATGCGTCCCATGCGGGTTGACCCGGTTCAAACCGAACCGGCTCGGGAGGTCCCAGCGCCAGGCCCATAGAAACGCCGAACGCTGCTCCACCCGCGCCAACACCAGCGGCCCGGATCGATGGCCTCGTCGATCCGGGCCGCGACTCTTTGTGCGGCTGGCTCGTGTGGCCGGCTTGTGCGGCTGCCTCGCGGTTGTGCGCCGCGGCAACAATGGTGCACTGGGGGTTCGCGGCGCTGCCACTGCCGCTTGCCCGCCGCATGCCCGCCGCTTTCACCCATGCGCGCCACCGATCTGCTGGGTCGCCAGCAAGACCCCATCGTCGCCATCGCCACCGCCGCTGGCCGCGGTGCCGTGGGCATCGTGCGCGCCTCGGGGCGCGACCTGTCCGCGCTGATCGCCGCCGTGTGCGGCCGCTCACTGCCGCCGCGGCAAGCCACGCTGCTGCCCTTCCTCGGAGAGGCCGGCGAGGTGCTCGACCGAGGCCTGGCCCTTCACTTCCCGGCCCCGCACTCGTACACCGGCGAAGACGTGCTGGAGCTCCAGGCGCACGGCGGCCCGGTGCTGCTGCAGCTGCTGCTGGCGCGCTGCCTGATCGCGCTGCGGCTCGTCCACCCGGGCGCGCGCCTGGCCGAGCCCGGCGAGTTCACGCAGCGCGCCTTCCTCAACGACAAGCTCGACCTCGCGCAGGCCGAGGCCGTGGCCGACCTCATCGACGCCGGCACCGAGGCCGCGGCGCGCTCGGCCGCGCGCTCGCTCGCCGGCGCCTTCTCCACCGAGGTGCGCGCGCTGGCCGAGCGCATCGTGCGGCTGCGCACGCTGGTCGAAGCGACGCTCGACTTCCCCGAGGAGGAGATCGACTTCCTCGAGAAGGCCGGCGCCCGCCAACAGCTGGCCGCCATCGTGCAGGCGGTGCACGCCGCGCTGGCGCACGCGCGACAGGGGGCGCTGCTGCGCGACGGGCTGCACGTCGTGCTGGCCGGCCAGCCCAACGTGGGAAAAAGCTCGCTTCTCAACGCGCTGGCCGGCGCCGAACTCGCCATCGTCACGCCGATCCCCGGCACCACGCGCGACCGCCTGCGCGAAACGATCCAGATCGAAGGCGTGCCGCTGCACGTGATCGACACCGCCGGCCTGCGTGGCGAAGCCGAGACCGCCGACGAGATCGAACGCATCGGCATCGCGCGCAGCTGGCAGGCCATCGGCGAGGCCGATGCGGTGATCTTCCTGCATGACCTCACGCGGCTGGCCGATGCGGCCTATCTGCACGGCGATGAGGCCATCGCGCGGCGGCTGCAGACCCTGCCCGCAGCGGCCGCCCGGCTCGACGTCTACAACAAGCTCGACGCCGAGGGCGCGGCCGCGGTGCCGGCCGCGGGCCTGGCGCTGTCGGCGCGCACAGGCGAGGGCCTGGAAGCGCTGCGCCGCGCGCTGCTGGCGCAGGCCGGCTGGCTGGCCCAGCCCGAAGGCACCGTCATTGCACGCGCCCGCCACGTGCAGGCGCTGCAGCGCGTGCGCGAGCATCTGGCCGCTGCCGAAGGCCATGCCGCGGCCCGCGACAGCGCACTCGACCTGCTGGCCGAAGAGCTGCGGCTGGCCCACCAGTCGCTGGGCGAGATCACCGGCGAGTTCACGAGCGAAGATCTGCTCGGCTCGATCTTCTCGAACTTCTGCATCGGCAAGTGACGGGGCGCGCCCGCCGGGGGCCCGATCAGGGCTTCAGCGACACCAGCCAAGCGAGCACATCGGCCTTCTCGCCGGCGTTGCACTCACGCCCCACGACATCCATGCAGTTCATGCGGAACATGTACTCCACGCGCTTGCGGTCGGTGAAGCGCTTGGCGTTGGCGGCCGGCGCCAGCGGGGCGATCACCTTCTCGGTGACCTGGTCCTTGCCGGCGCGGGTGGGCAACGCGCCATGGCACGATGCGCAGCTGAAGCCGAGGTCGCGGCCGAAGTTGGTGGCGAAGAACTTCTGCCCGCGCTCGGCCGAGGCCGCCCGGCCGGCCTTGGCCGTGTACTCCGACAAGATCTGATCGGCCAGCCCCTGCGCCTGCGCGGGGTGGACGGCGAGCGAGACGACGGCAGCGGCGACGGCGGCCACCGCGGCGATGCGGCCCGCGCGGTGCGACGATGAGCGGTTCATGGCGCGGCTCCTCTTCAGCCCTCCTGGGGCGGCGCCAGTAGAGCAAGGCAGGCCGCGGCGCGCCTTGTCGGCGCTCAATGCCCTTCGAAATCGACGAGCGTGAACAGCCGCAGGCCGCTCGCGCGCAGCCGGCCGGAGCCGCCCAGTTCCGGCAGGTCGACGATCGCCGCGCCTTCCACCACCTCGGCACCCAGCCGCTCCAGCAGCTTGCGGCCGGCCATCATCGTGCCGCCGGTGGCGATGAGGTCGTCGATCAGCACCACGCGGTCGCCGGCGCGCACGGCGTCGGTGTGCATCTCCACGGTGGCGCTGCCGTATTCGAGTTCGTAGGTCTCTTCCACCGTGGTGAAGGGCAGCTTGCCCTTCTTGCGGATCGGCACGAAGCCGATGCCCAGTTCGTAGGCCACCACGCTGCCGATGATGAAGCCGCGCGCGTCGAGCCCGGCGATCGCATCGGGCCGCGGGCTGAAGTAGCGGTGCACGAACTGGTCGATCAGCACGCGGAAGACGCGCGGGCTGGAAAGCAGCGGCGTGATGTCGCGGAACATCACGCCGGGCGCGGGCCAGTCGGGCACGGTGCGGATGTGCGCCTTGATATAGGCGCCGGGGTCCTGCAGCGACAGTGCAATGTCGCGCGGCGGCGTCGGTTCGGCCGTGGCTTCGCCGGGGGGAGATGCCGGTGTGATCATGTTGTCGTCCTCGGGAGGTTCGCGTGCTGCCGGCTCAATGCAGCCACGCCCGCGCCAGCACTTCGGCCTCGGGCAGCGCGCCCGCGGTGGTGGTGGGTGCGGACCGCATGCGCAGCAGCAGGGCTTCGCCGTCGCCGGTGCTCTCGCCGGTGAGATCGCGCAGCACGAACTGGTGCGTCACCCAGGCCTCGAATTCGCCGCGTCGCGTGCTGGCCGCCAGCAGCGCCCGGCGCAGCGTGGCCTGCTGCGCGGCGCGTGCCGTGGCATCGCTGCGCGCGGGTGAGCCGAGCGCGCTCCACACCTCGGCGCGGCCGAACGCGATCTGTGCGGTGTCGCGGCAGCGGCACCAGGGACTCGAGCGTACCGCCACCGGCGCCAGACCCTGCGAGCGCAGCCACTGGCCGATGCGGGTGGCCTGCGCGCGACCTTCGTCGCCCAGGTTGCGTTGCGTCTCGCAGCGTGCGAGGTCGAAGCCGGGTGGATCGAAGGTGCCCGGCGCCTGCGCGTGGCGCAGCGCCAGCACCACGCCGCCGGCGTGCAACCCGGCGGCCAGCTTCGTGCGCTGGGCGTCGCGAGCCGCATCGGCGGCGGTCTGCGGTGGCGGGTTCTGCGCGCCCGCGGGCCCGACCGTTGCCACCGCCATGGCCGCGGCCAAGGCCTGCAGCACGTTGCGTCGCGGCATCGGGGCGGTCCGGGCTTGCATGGCCGTCCTACCCGCGCAGCAGCTTCTCTTCGGCCAGCGCCAGCGGCTCGGGCAAGCCAGAGAGCACCAGCGTGTCGCCGGCGCTCAGCGCGTGCGCGGCATCCGGGGCGACCACGCCGCCGCCGGCGCGGCGGATCGACACCACGCTCACGCCCACCGCGTGCAGCGCCTGCGCTTCCAGCGTCTGCCCCAGGCATCCGGCGGCCTCGGGCAGCGTCACGCTTTGCAGGCGCGCCTGCTCCAGCTCTTCCACGGTGTCGTCGTCGGCGCCGTGGAAGTAGCCGCGCAGCAGGCTGTAGCGCGCGTCGCGCGCGTCGCGCGTAATGCGGATGACGCGTTGCATCGGCACGCCCACCAGCGCCAACGCGTGGCCGGCGAGCATCAGGCTGCCTTCCACCGCCTCGGGCACCACCTCGGTGGCGCCGGCGGCCTTGAGCTTGTCGATGTCGGTGTCGTCCACCGTGCGCACGAGCACCGGCACCTTGGGTGCGTGGCCGTGCACCAGCGCCAGGATCTTCAGCGCCGAGGGCGTGTCGTGGTAGCTTACCACCACCGCCGCGGCGCGCGCCAGGCCGGCGGCCATCAGGCTTTGCAGCCGTGCGGCGTCGCCGAACACCACGCTCTGGCCGGCGGCGGCGGCCTGGCGCACGCGGTCGGGGTCGAGGTCCAGCGCCATGTACGGGATGTGCTCCTTGTCCAGCAGGCGTGCCAGGTTCTGGCCGCTGCGGCCGTAGCCGCAGATGATGACGTGGCGCTCGGCGGCCATCGACTTCTTGGCGATGCTGGTCAGCGCCACCGATTGCATCAGCCAATCGCTGCTGGACAGCTTGTTGACGATGACGTTGCTGTACATCACGAGGATCGGCGTGGCCAGCATCGACAGCACCATGCTGGCCAGGATGGGGCTCATCCATTGCGGCGCCACCAGCCCGTGGTCGGCGCCCAGCGTCAGCAGCACGAAGCCGAACTCGCCGGCCTGCGCGAGATAGAGGCCGGTGCGCAGCGCCACCCCCGGCGAGCTGCGGAACAGCCGCGCCAGCGCCGCCACCAGCGCGAACTTGGCCGCCACCGGCCCGCTGGTCAGCAGCAGCACCAGCAGCCACTGGTCGAGCACCGGCCGCCAATCGAGCTTCATGCCGATGGTGATGAAGAACAGCCCCAGCAGCACGTCGTGGAACGGCCGGATGTCGGTCTCCACCTGGTGCTTGTATTCGGTCTCGGCCACCAGCATGCCGGCGACAAACGCACCCAGCGCCAGCGACAGCCCGGCATGCTCGGTGAGCCAAGCGAGCCCCAGCGTGATGAGCAGCAGGTTGAGGATGAACAGCTCTTCGCTCTTGCGACGCGCCACCAGCGTGAGCCACCAGCGCATCACCTTCTGGCCGCCCACCAGCAGCACGGTGAGCACCAGCGCGGCCTTGACCATCGCCCAGCCCATGGCCGCCGCCAGCTCTTCGGGCGGCGAGTTCAGCGCCGGGATCAGCACCAGCAGCGGCACCACCGCCAGGTCCTGGAACAGCAGCACGCCGATGACGCGCTTGCCGTGTTCGCTTTCCAGCTCCAGCCGGTCGGCCATCAGCTTGACGACGATGGCCGTGGAGCTCATCGCGATGGCCCCGCCCAGCACCACCGCGCCGCGCCAGCTCATCTGCCACTCGCCGCCGAACAGCCACCGGTAGCTGTGGACGAGCAGGAAGTGGCCGGCCAGCGTGCCCAGCATCGTCAGCCCCACCTGCGCCAGGCCGAGCCCGAACACCAGCGTGCGCATGCTGCGCAGCTTGGGCAGGTTGAACTCCAGCCCGATCACGAACATCAGGAAGACCACGCCGAACTCGGCCAGGTACTTGACGCCGGCGCTGTCTTGCGCAAAGGCCAGCGCGTTGGG
>JAEUPC010000031.1 GCA_016789865.1 Rubrivivax sp. | reverse complement strand
ACAGCTGACGCTGGAGATCACCGAGACCACGCTGATGGGCGAGCTGGACAAGGCGCTGGGCGCCATGCAGCAGCTGCGCGCCGGCGGCGTGCGGCTGTCGATCGACGACTTCGGCACCGGCTACTCGTCGCTGGCCTACCTTTCCGCCTTGCCGATCGACAGCCTGAAGGTCGACCGCAGCTTCGTGGCGCTAATGGAGAGCAAGCCGCACAACGTGGAGATCGTGCGCGCGGTGATGAACCTGGGCACCTCGCTGGGCAAGCACGTGGTGGCCGAGGGCATCGAGACCCCGGCGCAGCTCAAGGAACTGCGCGCGATGGGCGTGCAGATGGGGCAGGGCTACCTGCTGAGCCCGCCGCTGCGCGCCGACCAAGTGACGGTGGCGCTGGCCACGCAGGGGGTCGCCTCGGGCTGATGCCCGCGCCGGCCCGGGCGGGCCCTCCAGCGCCGGGCCCCGCCATTCATCAGCCGCCGGCGGCGTTTCATCGCAACGGGCTGGCGCGCGGGTGCCCGCGTGCCGATCATCGCTTCCAGTCTGATGATCGCCTGCCCCCTGGGGCGCACCAAGGAGCCCGTGATGAACCGCCAACTCTCCAACCGCCTCGTCTCGCTGGCGCTGGCCTTCTTCGTCACGTCGAGCCTGGCCGCCGGCATCCACAACCTCGCGGCCAGCGAGGCGGCGGCCGCGGCGGCGCAGCTGGCGCACAGTGCGGCCACGCCGATCTGCGCCCGTGTCTGAGCGGCGCCAATCCCCGCCGAGGCAGGGCTCGCGACCATGAGGCTCGCCTTGTGGGCCGCGCTGTGGCTGCTGTGGTGCCTGCTGCTGGTGCTGAGCTGGCCGGTGGCGCTGCTGGCCCTGGTGCTGGCACCGCTGGTGTGCTTGCTGGCGCTGCCGTTCGCCGTGCTGGGTGTGCTGCTGGGCGCCTTGTTCGCACTGCTGCGCGCGGTGCTGTACTTGCCGGCGCGGCTGCTGGGGCACCGCGGCTGACGCGGCGCTTCCAGGGCGGCTCGGGCCGCGGCGCCCTCAGCTGCGCAGGTGGCAGGCCACGCGGTGCCCCGGCCCCACGTCCTTCAGCACCGGCCGCTCCTTGTCGCACAGCCCTTTCTGCGCAATCGGGCAGCGGGTGTGGAAGTGGCAGCCCGGGGGCGGCTTCAGGGGGCTGGGCACATCGCCTTGCAGCCGCACGCGCTGGCGCTTGATGGTCGGGTCGGGGATCGGTACCGCCGACAGCAGCGCCTCGGTGTAGGGGTGGCGCGGGTTGGCGTACAGGTCGTTGGCGCCGGCAATCTCGACCACGCGGCCGAGGTACATCACGGCGACACGGTCGCTGATGTGCTCGACCACGCTGAGGTCGTGTGCGATGAAGATGTAGGTGAGCTGGAACTTGCTTTGCAGGTCTTCGAGCAGGTTGATGACCTGCGCCTGGATCGACACGTCCAGCGCGCTCACGGCTTCGTCGCAGACCACGAGCTTGGGGCTCACCGCCAGCGCACGCGCGATGCCGATGCGCTGGCGCTGGCCGCCGCTGAACTCGTGCGGATAGCGCTTCATGTGGTCGGCGCTCAGGCCCACCGTTTCCAGCAGCTCGACGATGCGCGCCTCGAAGGCTTCCTTCGTCGGCGCCAGCTTGTGGATGATGAGCGCCTCGCCGATGATGGCGCCCACCGTCATGCGCGGGTTGAGGCTCGCGTACGGGTCCTGGAAGATGATCTGCATGTCGCGCGCCAGCGCGCGCAGCTCTTCCTTGCCGGCCTGGGTGACGTTCTTGCCCTCGAACCACACCTGGCCCGAGGTGGGTTCGATCAGCCGCAGGATGCAGCGGCCGGTGGTGCTCTTGCCGCAGCCGCTTTCGCCCACCACGCCCAGCGTTTCGCCGGCGGCGATGTCGAAGCTGACGCCATCCACCGCATGCACTCGGCCCACCTCGCGCTGCAGGATGCCGCCGCGCACGGGGAAGTGCTTGACGAGGTTGTCGACCTCGAGCAGCGGCGTGGAAGGGGTGGAGCCGGCGGCAGCCATGTCGTCGTTGTTCTTTCGCGCGCTCAGGTGTTTTCCGCCAGGAAGCAAGCCACTTTGTGCCCCGCAGAGATCTCGCGCAGCGGCGGCGAGGCGCTGCGGCAACTGGCCTGGGCGTACTTGCAGCGCGCGGCGAAGCGGCAGCCTTCGGCCGGCTCGATGAGCTTGGGCACGGTGCCCGGAATGGCCTCCAGCCGCTGCTTGTGCGCGGCGGCCAGGTCGATGCGCGGGATGCTGCGGATGAGGCCCTGCGTGTAGGGGTGCCTCGGGCGGCCGAAGAGTTCGGTGACGGTGGCTTCCTCCACCACCTGGCCGGCGTACATCACCACCACCTTCTGCGCCACCTCGGCCACCACGCCCATCGCGTGCGTGATGAGCATGACGGCCATGCCGAGGCGATCCTTCAGCTCCTGCATCAGGTCGAGGATCTGCGCCTGGATGGTGACATCGAGCGCCGTGGTCGGCTCGTCGGCGATCAGCAGCTTGGGGTTGCAGGCCAGCGCGATGGCGATCATCACGCGCTGGCGCATGCCGCCGCTGAACTGGTGCGGATAGTCGGCGATGCGCTTTTCGGGCGTGGGGATGTTGACCAGCTTCAGCATTTCCACCGCGCGGTCCATCGCCGCCTTCTTGCTCAAGCCCTCATGCAGGCGCACGCTCTCGGCGATCTGCTCGCCGATGGTGTACACCGGGTTCAGGCTGGTCATCGGCTCCTGGAAGATGATGGCGATTTCCTTGGCCCGGATCTTCTGCATCTCCTCGGGGCCCAGCGGCACCAGGTCGCGGCCCTGCCACAACACGCGGCCGGCGACGATCTTGCCCGGCGGCATGTCGATCAGCTTCATCACCGTCTTGGCGGTGACGCTCTTGCCGCAGCCCGATTCGCCCACCACGCTGACGGTCTCGCCGGCCTCGATGGCGATGTCCACGCCATCGACGGCGTGCAGCCAGCCGTCGTCGGTCTTGAAGTGGGTCTTCAGGCCCTGGATGTCGAGGAGAGCCATTACAGGACTCGCCTCGGATCGAGCGCGTCGCGCAGGCCGTCGCCGATGAAGTTGATGGTCAGCACGGTGAAAAAGATGGCCAGGCCGGGGAACATCGCCCAGTGCACCGCCAGGTCCATGTAGTCGCGGCCGTCGTACAGGATGCGGCCCCAGGTCGGAATATCGGGCGGAAACCCGAGGCCCAGGAATGACAACGTGCTCTCGGTGATGATGGCCGCGGCCACGTCGATGGAAGCGGCCACGATCACCGGGCCCAGGCTGTTGGGCAGGATGTGCCGCACCACCTGGCGCGAGGTGCTGGCGCCGAGCGCGCGCGCCGCCTCGACGAACTCCTTCTCGCGCAGGCTGAAGAACTGCGCGCGCACCAGGCGCGCCACCGGCATCCAGCGAAAGCCGCCGATCACCGCGACGATGAGGATGAAGATGCCCAGCTCCAGCCCGAAGGTCTGCTTCAGCGGCTCGCGGAACAGGAAGATCAACAGCAGCAGCACCGGCAGCTGCGGCAGGCTCAGGAAGAGGTCGGTCACCCACATCAGCGCCGCGTCGACCCAGCCGCGCGCCATGCCGGCAATAGCGCCGATGAGCACGCCCACGGTGATGGCCATCAGCATCGCTGCCAGCCCCACGGCCAGCGAGATGCGCCCGCCGTAGAGCACCCGCGCGAAGATGTCGCGCCCGAGGTCGTCGGTGCCCATCGGGTGCTTCCAGCTCGGGCCGGCCAGACGCGACTGGAAGTCCACGTCGTTGATGCCGACCTTGTAGACCAGCGGCCCGAGCAGCACCGCGGCCACCATGAAGCCCAGCAGCCACAGGCTGTAGAAGGCCAGCCGGTGGCGCTTGAAGCGCCGCCAGGCCTCTTGCCAGGGCGAGACGCTGGCGACGGCCTTGCCGAGTTCGGGGGCCTGAACGACTTGCGTGAGTTCTTGCATTAGCCAAGGGCCTTGCGCGGCACCGGCTTTGCCGGGCCGCACCACGAGCCCCCTCGGGGGGTGGCGAGCGCCAGCGAGCCTGGGGGCTCACTCACCTCACCGATAGCTGATGCGCGGGTCGAGCCAGCCATACAGCACGTCGGCAATCAGATTGAAGAGGATCACCAGGCAGCTCAGCACGAACGTCACCGCCATGATCACCGGCGTGTCGTTGCGCAGGATGGCGTCGATGAGCAGGCTGCCGATGCCGGGGATGCGGAAGATCTGCTCGGTGACGATGGCGCCGCCGAACAGCGCCGGCAGCTGCAGCGCCACCAGCGTGACCACCGGAATGAGCGCGTTGCGCACCACGTGCTTGTTGATGACCACGCTTTCCGTGAGGCCCTTGCTGCGCGCGGTGGTCACGTAATCGAGCCGGATCACGTCGAGCACGGCGCTTCTCACGTAGCGCATCATGCTGGCGGCCTGGAACAACGCCAGCACTGTGATCGGCATGATGCTCTGCCTGAAATGCTCCCACAGGAACTGCCAGCCGGTGGCGCTGATGTCGCTGCGGTAGACGAACGGCAGCCAGCCCAGGTAGATGCTGAAGAACAGGATGAACACCACGCCGGTGAAGAACGTGGGCAGCGAGAAGCCGATGAAGGCCAGCGTGCTGGCGATGCGGTCGAACCACGAATAGGGCTTGACGGCGGCCAGGATGCCCACCGGAATGGCCACCGCAATCGCCAGCACCTGTGACAGCCCGATGACGATGATGGTGGTGGGCAGCCGCTGCAGGATGAGCTCGTCGACGTTGACGCGGCTCTGGAAGCTGAAGCCCCAGTTGCCCTGCAGCATGCTGACCAGCCACTTCAGGTAGCGCTCCCAGACCGGGTCGTCCAGGCCGAACTGCCGGCGCAGCATCATGCGCACTTCGGCCGGCACGTTGGGGTTGGTGGCCAGCTCCTCGAACGGATCGCCCGGCGCCAGCGCCAGCACCGTGAACAACACGATGCTGATGCCCAGCAGGCTGGGAATCGCGATCAGCAGGCGGCGGACGAAGTAGTTGAGCACGCGAGTCGCGGGTTGCGTCCGGCAGGTCGTCGAAGGGCGAGCGGATTCCGTCGCCAGCGGCCCGAGGTTGCATCGAGCACCACAGCCGTACTTGCGTACGGCGAGGAGCGCAGGTGCAGGATCGGGTCGCGCAGCAGGAAGCCGCTGCGCTTCAGGTCTCGCGGTACCAGTGCGTCATGAACGACGTGAGGTTGTCCCACGCCGAGATGGGCGCCACCATCTTGTTCACCGTGCCCACCGGCCGCGGCCGCGCGAACAGCGGAATGATGTGCCCGCCGCCGACCACCAGGTCGTTCATCTTGATGAACAGCGCCGCGCGCTTGACCGGGTCGAGCTCCACCTGCGCGTCCTTGTGCGCCTGGTCGTACTCGGGGTGGGTCCAGCGCGTGAGGTTGCGGCTCGCCCACTTGTTGGCCTTCTGCGCCAGCTCCCAGGTGGTGAACTGTTCCATGAAGGTCTGCGGGTCGGGCTGGGTCATCGTGGTCGTGAACATCTGCATGTCCGACCAGAACTTCTGGTAGGTGTCGGGGTTGGCGAAGTCGCTGCCGAAGAACACCGAGGCCACGATGCTCTTCAGCTCGAGGTCGATGCCGGCCTTGGTGCAGGCGTCCTTGATGATGGCCTGGCACTTCTGGCGCGGGCCGCTCACGCTGGTCTGGTAGACGAACTTGAGCTTGACGGTGCCCTTGGCGCGGATGCCGTCGGCCCCCTTCTTCCAGCCCGCGGCCTCCAGCATCTGGTTGGCCTTGTCGATGTTGAACTCGTGCTTCATCGCATTGCTGCGAAAGCGCGGCGGGTTGTTCAGGAAGTTGGCGGTGGTGATGGCGCCGCGGCCGTAGATGACGTCGGCGATGCCCTTGCGGTCGATCAGCAGGTTCATCGCGTCGCGCACCACCTTGTCGTTGAACGCCGCGTGCTTGCTCTTGATGCTGCCACGCTCGCCTTCGACCTCGTTCCATGGGTCGGTCGGGTTGAGCATCACGAACTCGATGTCGCTGCCGACGTAGAAGTTCATCTTGCCCTTGCCGGCGGTTTCCAGGCGCTTGAGGATCTCGTCCTCCACGGCCAGGTTCCAGCCCACGTCGTACTCGGCCGTCTGCAGCACGGCGCGCGCGGCGCTGGTGGCGTCGCCGCCGCCCTTGATTTCCAGCGTGTCGAAGTGCGGCTGGTTGGCGATGTGGTAGTCCTTGAAGGCCTCGGCGCGCAGGATGTCGCCGGGCTTGAAGTCCACCAGCTTGTAGGGGCCGGTGCCCACGGCCTTCAGGTTGGCCGGGTTGTCGCGCGACTTGGCGCCCATGAAGCCTTCGAACACATGCTTGGGCAGGATCGGGCCGACGGCTCCCACCAGCGGCTCGGCCCAGTGCGGCGTGGGCTTGGGGAACTCCACGCGCACGGTGTGCGAGTCGACCTTGGTGACCTTGATGTCCTTGTAGACGCTCACCGTGGTCATGGCGGCGGCCGGGTCGCCGGCGTACTGCGCGGTGAAGACCACGTCGTCGGCGGTGAAGTCGCGCCCGTCGTGCCACTTGACGCCGCGCTTGAGCTTCCAGGTCACGCTCTTGCCGTCGGCGGCCAGGCCGCCGTTGGTGCGCGAGGGAATCTCGGCGGCCAGGAACGGCACGAGGTTGCCGTCGGTGTCCCAGCCGGCCAGCGGCTCGTAGAACACGCGGCTGGCGTCCTGGTCCTTGGTGCCGCCGGCGTAGTGCGGGTTCAGGTGCACGGCGGCCTGCCAGTAGATGAGCCTCAGCGGCCCGCCGCCGCCGCGCTTGGTGGGCTTGTAGGCCGGGATCATCGGCGAGGTCTGCGCGATGCCCTCGTGCATCAGCATCATCGAAGCCATCGGCGCCGTCAGGCCCAGACCCACCATGCGGTGGATGAAGGCACGGCGCTCCAGCTTGCCCTCGCGCACCTTCTCGATCATTGCGCGCAATTGACGTTCGTTCATCTAGCCACCTCCGCGGCGCCGGCAATCGGCGCTCTCAAGAAAACAAGCCAAGGGTTACCCCGGGTGGGGTTGGGCGGCATGCTAGCCGGGCAGGAAGGCCCGGCCATCGGTGCTCGCCCGAGGCTCACCCCGGATGTCGTGGGCGCGCCGTTTCGGGCAGCTTGCCCGGCGAGCGCGGCCGCGCACAATGAACCAGGACCGCGACGCGCCGGGCCCGTGTCGAACGGGCAGGCAGACCGCAGCAGCGAGGAGCCCAGTCCCCGTGCATCTGAGTGTCATCGGCACCGGCATCGTCGGCGTGTGCACCGCGGCCTGGCTGCAGCGCGAGGGCCATCGCGTCACCTTCGTCGACCCGCGCGAACCCGGCGAGGCGTGCTCGTTCGGCAACGCGGGTTCGCTGTCTCCCAGCGCCTGCCTGCCGGTGGGCATGCCGGGCCTGTGGAAGCAGGTGCCCAGGTGGCTGCGCGATCCGCTCGGGCCGCTCACCGTGCGCTGGGGCTACCTGCCGCGGGCCTGGCCGTGGCTGGCGCAGTTCCTGCGCCACAGTTCGCGCGGCGAGGTCGAGCGCATCGCCGGCGCGCTGCGCGCGCTGCTGGCGCCGATCTTCGACTGTTATGCGCCGCTGCTGCAGCGCGCCGGCGCCGAGCACCTGGTGCGACGCACCGGGTGCCTGTATGTCTATTCGTCGCGCCAGGCCGCGGCGCGCTGGGCCTGGGGCATGAACCTGCGGCGCAGCCTGGGTGTTCAGCTGCGCGACGTCGGCGAGGACGAGCTGCTCGCGCTGGAGCCCGACCTGAAGGGGCGCTTTCGCTTCGGCCTGCTGGCGCCGGAGAACGGCTCGACGCCGGACCCTTCGGCCCTGGTGAAGGCCTTGCACGCCCAATGCCTGCGCGACGGCGCGGCGCAGGTGCGCGAAGGCGTCGCCGGCTTCGAGGGGGCCGGCGGCGGCGCCCCCGCGCACCGCGGCGGCGAGGTGCGGCGGCTGCGGCTGCACGGCGGCGGCGTGCTCGACGTGGATGGTGTGGTGGTCGCCGCCGGCGCCTGGTCGGCGCCGCTGGCGCGTGCGCTCGGCGCGCATGTACCGCTGCAGACGCAGCGCGGCTACCACGTCACCGTGCACAGCTCGAACCTTGCGCTCAGGCACACCGTCATGGCCGTCGAGGACAACCTGATGGTCAACCCGATGGCGATGGGCCTCCGGCTGGCCGGCTCGGTGGAGTTTGCCGGCCTCGCGGCGCCGCCACGCTACGAGCGCGCCGACGTGCTGCTGACCAAGGGGCGGCAGCTCTTCCCGCACCTGGACGCCTCGCGCACCAGCCGCTGGATGGGCCACCGGCCCTGCCTGCCCGACAGCCTGCCGGTGATCGGCCGCGCGCCCGGCGCGGCCAACGCCTGGCTCGCCTTCGGGCATGGCCATGTCGGCATGTGTGCCGCGGCCAGCACCGGGCGCGAAGTGGCCGCGCTGGTCGGTGGGCGCGCGCCGCAGGTCGACCTGCACCCCTTCCGCCCTGAGCGTTTCGGCCTGCTGGGCCGTTTTGGAGCCGCCTGATGCCCGCACCCTTGAAGGTGGCGCTGGTCACCAATCGTGGCTTCGGCGACGTGCTGACGCTGGCGCGCCAGAACCGCCACGATCTGTATGCCGCGCGGCCGCGCCTGGAGCGGCTGGTCAAGCCGCCGCGGCGCAGCTGGCGCTTCGAGGTGGCCGGGCGCATCGATGCCGGCGGCCGCGAGGTGCAGCCGCTGGACGAGGCGGAGATCGACACCCTGGCCGCGCGCATCGCCGCCACGGAGGTCGAGGCGGTGGCGGTGTGCGGCCTGTTCGCGCATCTCAACCCGCAGCACGAGTTGCGCATCGCCGAGCTGCTGCGCCGCGCGCTGCCCGGGCGCACCATCGTGCTGTCGCACCAGGTGGATGCGCGGCCGCGCGAGTACGAGCGCATGGCCGCGGCGCTGCTGATGGCCGAAGGGCGCACGCGCGCCGATGAACTGGCCGACGTGCGCCCGCGCCCCAGCGACGAGATCGATGCGCTGGGCAACGCGCTGCAGGCGGTGGCCGACCGCATGCAGGCGCGGCTGATGCAAAGCGCGCGCTCGTCCATCGCGCGCGAGGCGGGCGATTGCGCCGCCGCCCTCTTCACGCCCGACGGCCGGCTCGTCGCGCAGGCACGCTGGCTGCCGCTGCTGCTGGGTTCGCTGATCAACGCCGTGCAGGCCGTGCTGGCCCGCTTCCCGGTGGCGCGCATGCTCGACGGCGACGCCTTCCTGCTCAACGACCCGTGGGACGGCGGCACGCACCTGCCCGACCTCACGCTGGTGGTGCCGCTGTTCGACGAGGCGCGCCCGGCCAAGGGCCGCACGGTGGGCGCGCGCGTCATCGCGCTGGCCGCGGTGAGCCTGCACCACCAGGACGTGGGCGGCATCACGCCGGGTTCGGTGCCGCCGCACGCGGCCAGCATCTTCGAAGAGGGGCTGCGCGTGCCGGCGGTGCAGTCGCACCGCGGCGGCCAGCTGGACGCAACGCTGCGCGCCTTGCTGCTGGCCAACAGCCGCACGCCGCAGCACCTGGAAGCCGACCTCGAGGCGCAGTGGGTCGCTGCCGAACTCGCGGCGCGCGAGGTGCGTACGTTGGCCGCCACAGGGCCCGGCAACGCGCAGCCGTTTGCCGAGCGCTGCACCGCGCTGCTCGCACGTGCCGAGGTGATGACGCGCGCGGCCCTGCTGCGTGCCCCGGATGGCCGCTACGAGTGGGTGGACCGCCTGGACAGCGACGGCGTCGACGACCACCCGGTGTTCCTGCAGCTGGCCCTGGTGAAACGCGGCGACACGCTGGCGATGGACTTCACCGGCAGCGCGCCGCAGACGCGCGGGCCGGTCAACGCCTCGGCGGCGAGCATGATGTCGGCGGCCCTGTTCTTCATGCGCACGCTGGCGCCCGAGGCGCCCAACAACGGCGGCTGCCTGGCACCGCTGACGCTGGTGCTGCCCGAGGGCAGCGTGGTCAACCCGCGCTTCCCGGCGGCGGTGAACGCGCGCACCGCCACCGTGAAGCTGGCGGCCACCGCGCTGCTGGCCGCGTGGGGGCAGGAGGCCGCGGTCGTCACGGCCGCGGCGCACGCCGGCGTGGCGGCGGTGGTTTCCGTGGGCGGCGAAGACGACGTCGGCAAGCCGTTCCACTTCACCGAGATCATCGCCAGTGGCGCCGGCGCCAGTGCGCGCGGCCGCGGCGAGGGCGCCGTGTCCACCGACGTGGGCAATGCGCGCAACACGCCGGCCGAGGTGCTGGAGGCCCTGGCGCCGGTGCGGGTGGAGGCCTGCGAGCTGCGGCGCGGCTCGGGCGGCCCCGGCGCCTACCGCGGCGGCGACGGTGTGCGGCGCGTGGTGCGCCTGCTGCGCGGCCAGGCCGTGCTCACCTACCGCGGCGAGCGGCACCACAGCCAGGCGCCGGGCTGCGCGGGCGGCGGTGCCGGCGCCAGCAGCGCGGCACGGGTGCTGCGCGGCGACGGCCGCGTGGAGGCGCTCGGTCCGCGCTCGCGCGTGACGCTGGCCGCCGGCGACGCCTGGGTGATCGAGACCGCCGGCGGCGGCGGCTGGGGGCCGCCGGAGGCTTCGCTGGCCGGGCAGCCCGATGACGAGTGGGAGACGACGCGTTGAGTGGAAATGAACATGGGAGCCTGACCGCCGGCCGCCGACGTAGCCATCGGCCGCGCGCCGGGCGCGGACCGGCCGCGCAGGGCCTGCTGCTGCCACTGCCGATGCCGGTGGTGGCCTGGGTGCCGGCCGCCGCCGTCAAGGTGGTGAACCCGCAGGCGAACTGACGCGGCCTGAGGTACCTTCGGCTTCGTGCGTGTGCTCGTGGTGTTCTGTCACCCCTCCCCCGGCAGCTTCAACGCCGCGCTGCACCAGCGCGTGCTGGCGGCGCTGCGCGAGCGCGGCCACGAGGTGGACGATTGCGACCTCTATGCCGAGGGCTTCGACCCGGTGCTGCGCGCCGAGCACTGGGCCGGCTATCACGAAGTGCCTTCCAACCGCGAGCCGGTGCGCGGCTATGTCGAGCGGCTGCTGCAGGCGCAGGCGCTGGTGCTGGTGTTCCCGGTGTGGAACTTCGGGTTGCCGGCGATGCTGAAGGGGTTCTTCGACCGGGTGCTGCTGCCCGGTGTGTCGTTCGACATGAGCGACCCGCGGCGGCTGAGGCCGGCGCTCACGCACCTGCGGCACGTGGTCGGCGTGGCCACCTACGGCGCGCCGCGCTGGCGGCTGTGGTGGCTGGGCGACGGGCCGCGGGCGCTGGTGAAGCGGGTGATGCGGCGGCTGACGGACGGGCGCGCGCGGGTGGATTACTTGCCTTGTTATCACCTGAACGTGGTGGGGCCGGAAGTGAGGGCTGCGTTCTTGCAGCGGGTGGGGGTTGCGATGGGGCGGATTGCGTGAGGGCGGCGGTGGAGGTTGCTGCGACGCTTGTGGCGGCAACGGGCTGTGCGGGCTCGACGCAGATGCGCGCCGCACCGGGCCCGCGCAGCCCTTTGCGGCATCGCGGGTGGCGTTCGATGGCTGGGGCGTGCGAACGCTCACCGCTTGAAATGGGGGCTTCTCCCTCGAGCGGCGCCTCGGATGCCGGCAAGGCCGCGGGCGGGAGCCCGGTGGGGCGCACTTGCGCCGCCGCACATGCGCCCCACCGGGCTCCCGCCTGCGGCCGTGCCCGCCACGCCCTCCCGATCACCCAAAGTAGCGAATCGCAGAGACTCCACTGACCCACCCAGGAGCGCAAGATGACCCTCAAGCCGCTGCTCACCGCCGCCCTCGTCGCCCTCGCATCGGCAACCCCCGGTGCCATGGCGCAGGAGAAGTTCGTCTACCAGACCAACTGGTACGCCCAGGCCGAGCACGGCGGCTTCTACCAGGCCATTGCCGAGGGCATCTACAAGAAGCACGGGCTGGATGTCACCGTGAAGATGGGCGGCCCGCAGCTCAACGGCCTGCAGATCATGGTGGCCGGCGGCGCCGACTGCATGATGAGTGCCGACACCGCCATGCTGCTGGCCCGCAACACCGGCGTGCCCACCGTCACCGTGGCCTCGGTGTTCCAGAAGGAGCCGCAGGTCCTCATCGCGCACGAAGACGTGAAGAGCTTCGAGGAACTGAAGGGCAAGACGCTGTTCATCGGCGCCAACTCGCACCGCACGTGGTGGCCGTGGCTGAAGGCCAAGTACGGGCTCGACGACGGGCAGGTGCGTCCCTACACCTTCAACATCCAGCCCTTCCTGGCCGACAAGAACTCGGCGATGCAGGGCTTCCTCACCAGCGAGCCGTTCGCCATCCAGAAGGCCGGCGTGAAGGCCAACGTGCTGATGTTCAGCGACCACGGCTACCCGGCCTACAACACCACCATCGCCTGCATGGAAGAGACGGTCACCAAGCGCCGCGCGGCGGTGGCCGCCTTCGTGCGCGGCACGATGGAGGGCTGGAAGAGCTACCTTGCCAACCCGGCGCCGGCCAACGCGCTGATCCGCAAGGACAACCCCAACATGACCGAAGAGCAGCTTGCCTACAGCGTGGCCAAGCTCAAGGAGCTGGGCATCGTCACCGGCGGCGACGCGGGCAGGCTCGGCATCGGGGTCATCACCGAGCCGCGCCTGAAGGCCACCTTCGACCTGATGGTGCAAAGCGGCGTCATCGACCCGGCCAAGGTCGACCTGGCCAAGACCTACACCACCGAGTTCGTGCGCGACCTGCGCGTGATGCCCTGACTGACGCCCACCGGAAACGCCCCATGGACCTGCGCCCCGCGCTCCTGGCCGAAGCCGCAGCCACCGCGCCCGACGCGACGAGCAAGAACGCCGCCGCGGTGCACGCCGCCAAGGCGGTGGTCGCCGACGGCATCGACAAGACCTACCCCGACGGCACGCATGCGCTACAGCCCGTGCACTTGGAGGTCACCGAGGGCGAGTTCGTCACCCTGCTGGGCCCCTCGGGCTGCGGCAAGAGCACCCTGCTGAAGATGGTGGCCGGGCTGCTGGAGATGGACGGCGGCACGCTGCGCCTGTGGGGCGCGCCGCCGGCCGAGCTGAAGGCCAGCGGCCGGCGCCTGGCCTTCGTCTTCCAGTCGCCCACGTTGATGCCGTGGGCCGACGTGCGCGCCAACGTGCGCCTGCCGCTGGAACTGGCCGGCGTGGCCGCTGCCGAGGCCGACCGGCGCGTGGACGAGGCGCTGGCGCTGGTGGGCCTGAGCAAGTTCGCCAGTGCGCTGCCCAACATGCTTTCCGGCGGCATGCAGATGCGCGCGTCGATCGCGCGCTCGCTGGTCGTGCACCCGCAGCTGCTGCTGATGGACGAGCCGTTCGGCGCGCTCGACGAGTTCACGCGGCACAAGCTGGACAGCGAGCTGCTGGAGCTGTGGCGCAGCCAGGGGCTGACGGTGATCTTCGTCACCCACAGCATCTCGGAGGCGGTGTTCCTGTCGCAGCGCGTGGTGATGATGGCGGCGCGGCCCGGGCGCATCACCGACGATGTCGTCATCGACGAGCCGTACCCGCGCACGCGCGAGTTCCTCGTCACGGCGCGTTTTGCCGCCTATGCCAAGCGGCTGCAGGACAGCCTGCACCGTGCCAGCGGGGGCCATGGGCTCGCCGACGACGAGGCTGGCGACGAGATCAGCGGGGCCACCGCGGTCGCCGCGGCGCAGGGAGCCGGGGCATGAGCGGCGCCGCTCAGGGGGCGGCCCCAGCCGCAGCAACTCCTTCGTCAGGCGCCGCGGCCGCGGCAGCCTACCGCGCGCGCGCCGCGCAACGGCTGCGCATCCAGCGCATCGCCTACCCGCTGGCCTTTGCCGTGGTGCTGGTGGGCGCGTGGCAGTGGCTCGTCGTCGCGCTGGAGCTCAAGCCCTACCTCGTGCCCAGCCCCGTGCTGATGATGAAGACACTGGTGGCCAACTTCGGTGCCTTCATGGCCGCGCTGTGGGTGACGCTGAAGGTCACGCTGCTGGCCTTCGCGGTGGCGGTGGTGGTGGGCGTGTCGGTGTCGTTCCTGTTCGTGCAGAGCCGGCTGGTGGAGACCACGTTGTTCCCCTACGCCATCTTGCTGCAGGTCACGCCCATCGTCGCGGTGGCGCCGCTGATCATCATCTGGGTGAAGAACCCGCTGGCGGCCATGGTGGTGTGCGCCTCGCTGGTGGCGCTGTTCCCGATCATCGCCAACACCACGCTCGGGCTGCGCAGCGTCGACGCCGACCTGCAGGCCTACTTCAAGATGAACGGCGCCACGCGCTGGCAGACGCTGCGGCGGCTGCGCATCCCGAGTGCGCTGCCGTACTTCTTCGGCGGGCTGCGCATCAGCAGCGGCCTGTCGCTGATCGGCGCGGTGGTCGCCGAGTTCGTTGCCGGCACCGGCGGCAGCGGGGCGGGGCTGGCCTACCAGATCCTGCAGGCCGGCTTCATGCTCGACATTCCACGCATGTTCGCCGCGCTGCTGCTCATCTCGCTGACCGGCGTGGTGTTGTTCGTCGCGATGTCGTGGCTCACCCGGCGCTACATCGGGCGCTGGCATGCGAGCGAAACCTCGCGTGACTGACGCGGCCGGCGCGGTGCCGCGGTGAGCGGGCACGACACGGCCGCGTTGCCGGCGGCGCTGCCGGCGCTCGACTGGACGACCGACGCCGAGCGCCTGGCCGTGCTCTCGCGCGACTTCAGCTGGTTCAGCCCGATCCTCAAGCGCGAGCTGCAGGGCAAGCGCGCCGACCTCGCCGTGCGCCCGCGCGACCAGGCCGAACTGAAGCAGCTGGTGGGCGAGTGCGCGCGGCGGCGCATCCCGCTCACGATGCGCGGCGCGGCCACCGGCAACTACGGGCAGTGCACGCCGTTGCAGGGCGGCGTGCTGGTGGACATGGCCGGGTTGAATCGCGTCGTCTGGCAGCGCGGGGGCGTGGTGCGCGCCGAGGCCGGCATCCGCCTGGCGGAACTGGAGCGCCGTGTGCGCGAGCAGGGCTGCGAGCTGCGCGTGTTGCCTTCCACCTTTCGCGTGGCCACGCTCGGCGGGTTGTTCGCCGGGGGCTTCGGCGGCGTGGGCAGCATCACCTACGGGCCGCTCGCCGCGCCCGGCAATGTGCTGGGCGCCGCGGCGCTCTCGGTGCAGCCCGAGCCGCAAACGGTGGAACTGCGTGGCGCCGATGCGCTGGCGCTGCACCACAACTGGGGCACCACCGGCCTCGTGCTGGAGCTGGAACTGGCGCTGGCACCGGCGCAGGCGTGGCTGGAGCTGGTGGTGGCGTTCGCCGACGACGCCGCGCGCACCGGCTTCGACGCCGCGCTGGACTTCGGCGACGCGCTGGCACTGGCCCCCGGTCTGCCCAAGCGCAACCTCGCGGTGCTGGCCGAGCCGCTGCCGCGCTTCATCGTGCAGGGCGGCGCGAAGTGGGCGGCCGCGTTCCCGTCGGGAAGCGCCGTGGCCCTGGTGGTCGTCGCCGAGTCGGGCCAGGGTGCCGTGGCCGAGCTCGCCGCGCGCTTTGGTGGGCGCGTCACCCACCAGGCCGACAGCGCCGAGGCGCAGCGCCGCAACGCCACCGTGCTGGAGCTGTGCTGGAACCACAGCACGCTGCACGCGTTGAAGGCCGACCCCGGCCGCACCTATCTGCAGTGCAGCTTCACGCCCGGGCAGCACCTCGAGCAGGTGAGGGCGGTGCACCGGCGCTTCGGCCAGCCGGCCAGCCCGGGCGGCAGCCCTGACAGCGCCGAGGTGCTGATGCACGTGGAATTCATCCGCAGCCTCGACGGCCCGCTCATCTGCACCGCGCTGCCGCTGCCGCGCTACCAGGGCGAACAACGCCTGCAAGAGATCATCGACGGCTACCGGGCGCTGGGCGTGCGGGTGAACAACCCGCACCACCGGCATGTGGAGGATGGGCGCTTTGGCGGCACTTTGCCCGCTGCCGCGGCGGCGGCAAAACGCCGTCTGGACCCGTTTTGCCTTCTCAACCCGGGCAAACTACGGGTCTGGCCGCTGCCGGAGTAACTCCATGGATCTCAACCCCAACGTGCTGAACGTCTTCGGCCCGCGCCCGCCCGACGCGCCTGCCTTCCCCATCGTGCTCGACTCGCCGCATTCGGGCTTTCGCATGCCGGCCGACTTCGGCGCCGTGGCCAGCGTGCAGGAGCTGCGCGACGGCGAGGACGCCTTCATCGACGAGCTGTACCTGCCCGCC
>JAEUPC010000054.1 GCA_016789865.1 Rubrivivax sp. | reverse complement strand
GTCGATGCCGAGCTGCTCTTTCTTGAGCACGCCCATCTCGTACAGCTCCATCACCGCGCCGATGGTTGCGCCGAAGCTGATGGGGTCCATGCCATGCTCGTTGCACAGCACGTTGGCGTACTGCAGCGCGTCGAGGTCGTTCACGCCGTTGGCCGCGCCCAGCGCCCAGGCCGCTTCGTACTCGAGGCCGCCGCTGGCGCCCCAGTACTCGGGCTTGTTCTGCACCGAGAAGTGCCCCTGGTCGATCTTCTGGATGCGGCCGCAGGCGATGGTGCAGCCGAAGCAGGCCTGGTTGGTGACCAGCGGCTTCTTGCCATCGGTGGCGCGCGGCGTGGCCATGGCTTCAGCCGAGATGTCTTTGGCGCCTTCGAACTGGCTGTCGCGGTGGTTGCGGGTGGGCAGCGCGCCGACCTCGTTGATCACGTTCATCAGCACCTGGGTGCCGTAGGTCGGCAGGCCCTGGCCGGTGACGGCGTTGTCGGCCAGGATCTTCTTCTTCTCGAAGGTGACCTTCATGAAGGCCTTGGCGTCGGCGAAGTTGCCCACGCCCTTGGTGCCGCGCACGGCAATGGCCTTGAGGTTCTTGCTGCCCATGACCGCGCCCACGCCCGAGCGGCCCGCTGCGCGGTGCAGGTCGTTCACCACGGCAGCGAACAGCACCTTGTTCTCGCCGGCGCCGCCGATGCTGGAGATGCGCAGCTGCGGGTCTTGGTGCGACTTCTTGAGGATCTCCTCGGTCTTCCAGACGGTCTGGCCCCACAGGTGCGCGGCGTCGCGCAGCTCGGCGGTGTCATCGCTGATGGAGAGGTACACCGGCTTGGCCGATTTGCCCTCGAAGATGATCATGTCCCAGCCGGCCATCTTCAGCTCGGCGCCCCAGTAGCCGCCCGAGTTGCTGCAGGCGATGGCCCCGGTGAGCGGGCCCTTGGTGACGACGGTGTAGCGGCCGCCCGTGCTGGCCATGGTGCCGGTGAGCGGGCCGGTGGCCCAGATGATCTTGTTGCCTTCGGCGAGCGGGTCGACCTTGGGGTCGACTTCCTCGACGATGTACTTGGTGGCGAGGCCACGCGAGCCAAGGTATTCCTTGGCCCACTTCATGTTCAGCGGTTCGGACTTGACCGTGCCCGCGGTGAGATTGACGCGAAGGATCTTTCCTGCCCAGGACATCTTCAGGTACTCCTTGAATTCGTTGGCGCAGCGGCGCTGGCGCGGTAGGCGGGGGCGGCGGCTGCGGTCACGCGGCGGCCGGCTGGTTGCCCAGCTTGTCGGCCCAGGCCTTCATCTTGTCGATGCCGGTCCAGTTGGCGTCGACGTAGGTGATGGCGCCGGTGGGGCAGGCGGTGGCGCAGGCGGGGTCGCCGCCGCACAGGTCGCACTTCTGCACCTTGCCGGTTTCCTGCACGTAGTTGATGGTGCCGAACGGGCAGCTGATCGTGCAGACCTTGCAGCCCACGCAGGTGGCCTCGTTGACGACCTTGGCGCCGGAGACTTTGTCGACCGTGATCGCTTCCACCGGGCAGGCGTGCAGGCACCAGGCCTCATCGCACTGCGTGCAGGTGTAGGGCACCTTCTTGCCCGTGGCATGGAAGTCGAAGACCTTGATGCGCGACCTGGCCGGTGCCATGACGCCGTAGTTCTCGAACGAACAGGCCATCTCGCACTGGAGGCAGCCTGTGCATTTGTCGGCGTTGAGATGCAGGCTCTTCTGCATGACGGGGGTACTCCGGTGGGGAAACAACGAGGGACACCGCCGACCACGCGCACGACAACCCGGCCCGAGGCGGCTAGGAAATGATGTTCATATGTGCGGCGTCGCAATACCTAGGCATAACCCGGGGGTGGACCTTCTTCCGTCGATCGGTGTTCCAGCGTGGCACGCAGTTGTGCAAGGCGCGCGTCGAACAGCGCCACGGTTGCGGCTTCCCCGAGCAAATCACTCAGGCTCATGCCCCGCGCCTGCGCCAGGCTTCGCAGCTGTTCGAGCAGCGCCTCGGGCAGGCGCAGCGTCACCGGCCGCAGGCGCGATGCGGTCATCAAGAGCGACCGAGGGCGAAGCGAACCTGGTTGCGTGATCGGCGTGCCGGCCGAGCAGCGGGCTTCAGAGCGCAGCGTTGGGGAAGAACAGCGTCTCGCCCCCCACCTTGAAGCCGGAGATCGTCGTCTGCCCGGCGGGCGACACCACCCAGTCGGCAAACTGCTGCGCCAGCGCCGCCTTGGCATGCGGGTGCTTCGCTGGGTTGACCACCATCACACCGTACTGGTTGAAGAGGGTGCGGTCGCCTTCCACCACGATGGCCAGGTCGCCGCGGTTCTTGAACGCCAGCCAGGTGCCGCGGTCCGTCAGCACGTAGGCGTTGGTGGCCGAGGCCATGTTCAACGCCGGGCCCATGCCGCAGCCGCAGTCGCGATAACCCGTCATCCCACCGGCGGGCCGGGCCGCGGCCACGTCCACGCCGGCGGCCTTCCACAGCCGCAACTCGGCGGCGTGCGTGCCACTCTTGTCGCCGCGTGAGACAAACGGCTGGCTGCCGGCGGCCAGCTTCTTCAGCGCCGCGGCGATGTCGCGGCCCTTCGCGCCGGCCGGGTCGGCCTTGGGGCCGACGAGCACGAAGTCGTTGTACATGACGTCGCGCCGCGAGGTGGCAAAGCCCTCGGCGACGAACTTCTCCTCTGCCGCCTTGTCGTGCACGAACACGAGGTCGGCGTCGCCGCGGCGCGCGGTGTCCAGCGCCTGGCCGGTACCCACGGCCACCACCCGCACATCGATGCCGGTGGCCTGCTTGAACGCCGGCAGCAGGTGACCGAACAGGCCCGATTGCTCGGTGCTGGTGGTGCTGGCCATGACGATGAAACGCTCCTGCGCGAAGGTCGGCGGCGCGAGCAGGGCTTGGGCCAGGGCCGCCGCGGCCAGCCCCGCGGCCAGGCCGAGCGCGCCCAGCAGAACCCGGCGGCCGCCTTCGCCCGCGGGCGCGGCCCGGTGGCTGGGCGGCTGCGGGGCGGCGCAACCAGAGACTTCACTCAGGCCAGGACAGGCGGAGTTCAGGTGTTCCAAGGCAGTTCTCCCTTGAGGAATTGCCGCGCCTGCTCGGGCAGTTCGCGGCCGTCGAAGAAGCGGTCCACGGGCAGGTCGGCCAGCAGCCGGCCGCCTTCGAGGTAGGCCACGCGGGTGGCCAAGCGCTTGGCCTGGCCGAGGTTGTGCGTGCTCATCACGATCGTCACGCCGTCGGCGGCGAACTCGCCGATCACCTGCTCCACCTCGCGCTTGGCGCCGGGGTCGAGGCTGGCGGTGGGTTCGTCGAGGAACAGGATGTCGGGCGCCAGCGCCCAGGCGCGGGCCAGTGCCAGCCGCTGCTGCTGGCCGCCGGAGAGTTCACGCGCGCGCCGCGCGGCCAAGGTGGAAAGGCCCACGCGTTCCAGCGCGCGGTGGCAGCGCGCGTGGCGCTCGGCCGCCGGCACGCCGGCCAGCCACAGCCCCACCAGCACGTTCCAGCGCACGCTCAGGTTCAGCAGAAAGGGCCGCTGGAACAGCATGGCGGCACGCAGCGGTCGGCCCTCGGGCGCCAGCGGATAGGCCGTGCGTTCGCCGTCGGCCGGTGCCAGGCCGTGCAGCAGGCGCAGCAGCGTCGTCTTGCCCGACCCGTTGGCACCCACCAGCGCGAGCCGGTCGCCGCGGTGCAGCGCGAGGTGGATGCGCTCCAGCGCCGCGAGCGGCCCGAAGCGCACCGACGCGCCACGCAGCGACACCAGCAGCGGTGGCCGCGCCGCCGCGGCAGTGTCCACAGCTTCGTCACGGTTCATGCGACCGTGCACTGCAATGCACGGGCCAGGCTCGCGCGCGGCCCGGGTGTTGGCGACGCGGTGCATGTACGGCTTCAGGCCAACACCTCGGCCGGCGCGCCGCGCACCTGCTGGCGCATCTGCACCAGGCCGATCAGCGCATTCAGCGCGCCGACCACTGCCAGCAGCACCAGGCCGAGCGCCAGCGCCAGCGCGAGGTCGCCCTTGCTGGTTTCGAGCGCGATGGTGGTGGTCATGACGCGCGTGATGCCGTCGATGTTGCCGCCGACGATCATCACCGCGCCGACTTCTGCAATGGCGCGGCCGAAGGCCGTGAGCACGACCGTGAGCACGCCGTAACGCTCGTGCACCAGCAGCAGCAGCGCGCTGGTGCCGCGGCCGGCGCCCATCGAGCGAAGCTGGTCGCCCCCTTCGACCAGCGCGCCCAGCACGAGGCGCCGCGCCAGCGCGGCCACCAGCGGCAGCACGAGCAGGCTTTGCGCAATGACCATCGCCGCCGGCGTGAACAGCAGCCCCCACTCCCCCAGCGGCCCGGCGCGCGAGAGCAGCAAGTACACAAGCAGCCCCAGCACCACCGAAGGCATGGCCAGCAGCGTGTTCACCGTGCCCACCAGCAGGCGCTGCCCGGGAAAGCGGGCCACCGCCAGCCATGCGCCGAGCACCAGCCCGAGCGTGCCACCGACGAGCGTGGCCGTGCCGCTGACCTGCAGTGACAGCGCCACCGTGCCGATCAGTCGCGGCTCGGCCTGCGCGATGAGTTGGGCGGCAGCCGCAAAGGCTTCGAGAAAGGTGGACACGGGCAGGGAGAGACCAGGCGATGAGGCGAGCAGGGCGATTCGGTGCAGCGGAATTGTGGGCAGCGCCAAGTGCGCTGGCGATATGTCGGCTGCTTCATAGCGCCTGCCGACACAGCCATGCGCGCGTGCCCGCCACGGCCAGCGAGGCAGTTCTGTTCGACCCTGTAGCAGTGCAGGCGGGTTAACCCTCGCGATCGCGGGCGAATCAAGGCCCGCGGGGCTGTGGCGGCGCATGGCATGCAGGTTGCAATGAGTGCCTCCCGATCCGCCTGCGCTGGTTGCCGGCGGCCGACCCTCCAGGAGGAGAACCCCGACCATGACCTTGCAACCGAAGCTCTCTGCCGCCCTCGTCGCTGCTGCCCTGGCAGCCCTGGCCGCGCCGCATGCCCTGGCGCAAACCTCGGCCCCGAAGGCCGTCACCGACCAGATGATCGAGGCCGACGCCCGCACCACTGGCGACGTGCTCAGCTACGGCCTGGGCACGCAGGGCCAGCGCTACTCGCCGGCCAAGCAGATCAACACCGGCAACGTGGGCCGCCTGGTACCCGCCTGGAGCTTCAGCTTCGGCGGCGAAAAGCAGCGCGGCCAGCAAAGCCAGCCGCTCATCCACAACGGCCGCATGTACGTGACGGCCTCGTACTCGCGCATCTTCGCGCTCGATGTGAAGACCGGCGCCAAACTGTGGAAGTACGAGCACCGCCTGCCCGAGGGCATCATGCCCTGCTGCGACGTCATCAACCGCGGCGCCGCGATCTACGACAACCTGGTCATCTTCGGCACGCTCGACGCGCAGATCGTGGCGCTGAACGCCGACACAGGCGAGGTGGTCTGGAAGGAGAAGATCGACAACTACGCCGACGGCTACAGCCAGACCGCCGCGCCTCTCATTGCCAACGGCCTGGTGCTCACCGGTGTGTCCGGCGGCGAGTTCGGTGTGGTCGGGCGGGTCGAGGCGCGCGACGCCAAGACCGGCCGCATGGTGTGGATGCGCCCGGTGGTCGAAGGCCACATGGGCAAGAAGTTCGACAAGGACGGCAAGGAGTCCGACAACGGCATCTCCGGCACCCCGGGCAAGAGCTGGCCGGGCGACCTGTGGAAGACCGGCGGTGCGGCCACCTGGCTGGGCGGCACCTACAACACCAAGACGGGCCTGGCTTACTTCGGCACCGGCAACCCGGCGCCGTGGAACAGCCACCTGCGCAAGGGCGACAACCTGTACTCGTGCAGCACGGTTGCCATCGACGTGAAGACCGGCCAGATCGTCTGGCACTACCAGAACACGCCCAACGACGGCTGGGACTTCGACGGCGTCAACGAGTTCGTCACCTACGACGAAGGCGGCCGCATCCTCGGCGGCAAGGCCGACCGCAACGGCTTCTTCTACGTCAACGACGCCAAGACCGGCCAGCTGGTCAACGCCTTCCCGTTCGTCAAGAAGATCACCTGGGCCACCGGCATCGACCTGAAGACCGGCCGCCCCAACTACGTGCCAGACAACCGCCCCGGCGACCCCACGGGCGGCGCCGACAACAAGGGCAAGGTGGTCTTCTCGGCCCCCAGCTTCCTGGGCGGCAAGAACCAGATGCCGATGGCGTATTCGCCGGAGACGAAGCTGTTCTACGTGCCCAGCAACGAGTGGGGCATGGAGATCTGGAACGAGCCCATCACCTACAAGAAGGGCGCGGCCTACCTGGGTGCCGGCTTCACCATCAAGACCCTGAACGACGGCCCGATCGGCGCGCTGCGCGCCATCGACCCCAAGACCGGCAAGATCGCCTGGGAAGTGCCGAACAACGCGCCGCTGTGGGGCGGTGTGCTCACCACCGCGGGCAACCTGGTGTTCTGGGGCACGCCTGAAGGCTTTCTGCAGGCCGCCGACGCCAAGACCGGCAAGGTGCTGTGGAAGTTCCAGACCGGCTCGGGCGTCGTCGCCGCGCCGATCACCTGGGAACAGGACGGCCAGCAGTTCGTGGCCGTGTCCAGCGGCTGGGGCGGCGCCGTGCCGCTGTGGGGCGGCGACGTCGCCAAGAAGGTGGCCTTTCTCGAGCAGGGTGGCTCGGTGTGGGTGTTCAAGCTGATGAAGTGATTGCCTGAACCCGGGGCCGGCGCCGGTGCCGGCCCCGTGCAAGGCAGGCGCCTGGTCCCCGGTCTGTGAACCCTGTGAAGGCGCCTGCGTGGTGGCGGCGAAGGTCCGCCGCACTCGCGCTGGCGGGCGCGGCCTGCGTTGCCTGCGTGCCGGCCCGGGCCGGCTTTTGGCTCGACGGCGAGCGGCGCATCACGCTGCATGCACGCGACGGCTCGCAGCTCGAGATCGGGCGTGTGCACTTCCACCGCGGTGCCGATGGGCGCAGCAGCTTCCGACTGGCGCTGGATGCGGCGCGCTTCACCGACCACTTCCTGTCGATGCGCGAGTTCAAGTGCCTCCCGGGGCAAGGCGAGATCCTTTGCCATGTGCCCTACCCGCATCGCAGCCCCGCGGTGGCGGCGCCGGGCGACCTGGCCTGGCTCGAGCACTCGCTGCTGTTCATGTTCAAGCGGCCCAACGAGTTCGGCGCCCAGCTGTGGAACGGCATCTACTTCAAGCTCGCGCACACCGACGAAGGTCTGGACGGCGTGCCGCAGGCCGTGGACCTGAATCTGATCAGCGCGCCGCCGGCACGCGCCGACGTGGCGCCGTTCAGGCCGGCGCTGCGCGATGACCTGCCGCCCAACGCGCGCTGGTTCACGCGCCTGACCATCCGCTGAGCGCTTGTGACGATATCCGCCACGCCCGCTCGGACGCGGCGGATATCTTCACAAGCTCTGCGTCGCGCGACCCACGGCGCCGCGGCGCCGGCGACGTTAAGCGCCTGCACAGTCGCCAGTAATCGGCCTATCGCGACACTGCCCTTGCGCAGGGAGCCTCCCTGCCAGTCTGTTCAACGCAAGGAGTGACTCATGGCCATCGAATGGGGAATCACGGGCTTCAGCAGCGACATGAGCTGCAAGGTGCTCGACAACACCACGCTCGCGCCCAGCAACGTGCTGCAGGCCGGCGCGCCTTTCCAGATCGAGATCCGCTGGAAGGTGCCGCCCGCGCTGGCCAGCCTGATCAGCGCCGGCGACTCGTTCCGCCTGCGCGCCTACGCCGAAAGCGTGGGCCCGGGTCAGGAAATCCAGGTCGGTGCCACCGAGATCGAGCCGGGCGTGTTCAACAAGCTCGACTACGTGCACACCATGACCGTCGGCCCGAACCCGCTGCTGGGCGAGGGCGTGGCGTTCGGCGGCACGCCGGTCTCGGGCATCTACAACATCATGTGCGTGCTGCAGCACCTCAACGGCGGCGTGCCCACCGGCCACTCGGGCCTGGCCGAGTACGCCAACACGGTGATGCTCAAGGCACCGTGAAGCCGGCCGCGGGGCCCTTGCCGGCCCTGCCGCGCGCCCCGCACACCGGGGGCGCCACGTTTCGTCAAGCCCGGGCTCGCCCGGGCTTCTTTCTGGTCCATCTGCGCGTGCGGCGCGGGACAATGCCGGCGTCCACCATCCGATGCCGGAGCGCCGCATGGACCACCGCGAGTTTCATGTCATGAACGCCGAGCTGATCGGCGAGCGACAGACGATGCGCTACACCTGCCCCACGTGCCGCCGGTGCATGGAAGACGGCCCCGACGGCATCACCGTGCTGCATGCCGGCGACCGCCGTGCGCTGCACCGGGCCGGCACCGTGAAGGCCGTGATCGACGACATCGACACCGCGGCGCCGGTGCCGCCGCACACGCTGCACTGAGAGCTCGCCCGCGGCTGTCGCGCGGCGGGCCCGGCGCACTCACAGCCCTCCCGTCGCTCACCCACGCGGGCGTGCGCCTCGGCGGGTGCCGCTCCTGCGCCGCGCCGCCTCAGGCGGCGCGCCGCGTGGCGATGCGGCGGTACAAGGCCGTCGTGTCGGCGCGCGGCGGCACTTCCAGCCGCCGGCGCAGTGCCTGCACGCACTGCAGGTACTGCTGCTCGACCATCTGCACCTGCCCGAGCTGGTCGTAGCAGCGCATCAGCCGCTGGTGCGCGATTTCGTTGCAGTCGTCCAGCCGCAGGTGGCGCAGGCTGGCGTGCAGGCAGCCGTGCCAGTGGCCGCGCAGCTCGTGCAGCGCCGACAGCCGGTCCAGCGCCTCGGCCAGCCGCGCCTGCAGCGCCTGCGCCTCGGCCGCCAGCGCGCATTCAAACTCGCCCTCTTCGAGCAGGTCGCGGTGGTACAGCGCCAGCGCGGCCTCGTACTGCGCGATCGCCTCGGTGGTGCGGCCGGCCTCGTCGGCGTGTGCGGCGGCGTCGACGTGGTCCACGAACTGCTCGGTGTCCAGCCAGGCGTCGCCCGGAGTCAGCAACTGGTAGCCCTCGTCCGACAAGTGCAGGCATGCGGCGGGGCCAAGCACGCGGCGCAAGCGGTGCAGCGACACATGCAGGTTGTTGCGGGCGCTGTCGGCATCGGCATCGGGCCACAAGAGCGTCGCCAGACGCGGCCGCGAAATGGGCCGCCGGCGGCGCAGCAGCAACAGCTTGAGCAGCGCGCGCACGCGTCCACGGGGCAGCAGCGGCAGCGGCTCGCTGCCTTGCCAGATGCGAAAGCCGTCGAGCATCCGCACCGACAGCGAGCGCGCGCCGGAAGACAGTTCGCAGATGGCCAAGGCGGGTGCGGTTGCAGCATGGATGAGCCTCGGCGCGGCCACCGCCGCGGCTTGCCGCCCGGGTGCGCGCCGCGGGGCTGCGCCACCGGCGGGTGGCGCGAGGCGTTCGGACATCGTGGACATCGCGGACACTGGTGTGTTCCCCCTGACCGCCCGCGGCCTGTCGCGGCCGCTTGGGGCGGAGTGCGCGCAGTCTAGGCAGGGGGCGGCCACGCCACCTGTGCGCCGGCGCACAGGTCGATGCAGAGGCGGCCGGCGGCGCAGGCC
Source organism: Rubrivivax sp. (assembly GCA_016789865.1). GTDB lineage: Bacteria > Pseudomonadota > Gammaproteobacteria > Burkholderiales > Burkholderiaceae_C > Rubrivivax. The sequence continues at coordinate 27,193 of JAEUPC010000054.1, read as the reverse complement.
GCCCTGGCTTGCCGCAGGTTCAGGGCGCGAGGTCGGTGGGGGCGCCGCGCGCGATGGGGCTGCCGTGCTCGACGGGGGCGAGAGGGGCGAGAGGGGCGGGCGAGGCGAGAGGGGCGCCGGTCGCGCTGCGCAACGCCGCCGGCGCGCGCGGTGCCGCCGCCTCGATGCGCTCGGCCAGCCGGCGCAGGTCGTCGATGACGATCTGGTCGCTTTCGCGCCCGGGCTTGCGTTCGCAGTGGATCACGCCCAGGCGGGCCAGGTCGCTCATCTCGCGGGCCACCTGCTCGCGTGTGCAGCTGATGCGCATGGCCAGCTCGGCGTGGCTCGGGGCTGGCCGCAGTGCCACGCGCAGCTCGCGCGGCGTGCCCGGCGCGGGTGGCGCACCTGGCGCGCTTGGCGTACTCGGCGTACTTGGAGCACTTGGAGCACTCGCACTTGGCGCACCGGCCGGTGCGGGCGGTGACGCCGAGGCTCCCAGCGCCAGTCGCAGCAGTTCGGCGCACAACCGCTGGTGCACGTTCAGCGCCGACAGCTCGTACACCCGCTCGGTGAGAGTGCGAGCCGTTCGAGCCAGGTGCTGCAGCAGCCGGTCGCAGATCGACCAGTGCCGCCGCAGCAGCAGCCTGAAGTCGGTCGGGCGCAGACGAGCGAGCAGCGACTCTTCCTGCGCCACCACGGTGGCCGAGCGCGGGCGGCCGTCCAGCGCCGCCATCTCGCCGATCATCTCGCCGGCCCGCGCGTCGCGGAAACTGATCTCGCGCCCGCCGGGCGACAGCGCCACCACCTTCAGCCGGCCGGCCAGCACGAAGCAGCAGTCATGCTCGGAGTCGGCGCGCGTCATCACCGTCTGGCGCGCGCGCACGCGCTGGAAACGGCAGATCTCGGCCACCTCGTGCAGCACGTCGTCGCCCAGGTCCTGCAGCAATGCAATGCCGCGCAGCAGGACGAGCGCCGGGCGGTCGGCGCCATGGGCAGCGCGGGCGCTTTCGGCACTGTGGACATCGATGGTGCCTTGGGCACCGTGGACACCGTTGGTGCCTTGGGCACCGTGAGCACTGCGGGGGCCTGCGGCCCCGTGGGCGACGGGCGGGCTGGCGAGGAAGGGCATCGGGCCTGGTGCGCGCGCAGGGGGTGCTCGGGCACTGCTCTTGCTGAGGCTTGCGCCGGGGGCGCGAGTCTGTCACCGGGGTGCGTGTCGCACCATCCCAAGCGAAGGCCGCGCAACGGCGCGAGGCCCCCCTTCCATCATCAAGCCGTAGGATTCCAGGTCATGAACGATGTCCGCCGCGACGCCGCGCGAGGCCTCTCTGCCGAGTCAATGGCCGGCATCAACCCTGGGCGCCGTGGCGGTGAGCCGGAACGCTGGCTCGCGCTGGTGTGGCGCACCGCGCACCTGGGCGCCGTGGTAGCGCTCGGCGCGGCACTGCTCGGCGCGCCCGTGCCGCTGGGGCCGGCCGCGTGGGGCGTGGTGGGCAGCGGTGCGTTGCTGCTGGCACAAGACCTGCGGGCCGGCCGTGTGGCGTTGGCGGAGATGGCCGGCGCGGTGGTGGTTCTGAAGCTGCTGCTCAGCGCGGCCATCGCGTGGCGGCCCGAGCATGCCACCGTGGTCTTCTGGGTGCTGCTGGGCGTGTCGTCGCTGTCGTCGCACGCCCCCAAGCGCTGGCGGCACTGGTCCCCGCGGCGGCGTTGAGCGGCAGTCCTGCGCGGGCCGCGCGTGGCCTCGATTGCCGCCGCCCAGGCTCCTGCGCGTCAGACGCGGGCCAGCAGCGTGCGCCAACCCGGCCACTGCTCGCGCGCCAGTGTGAACTTGCGCGCCGCCTCGCGGCGCTCCTCGCCGCGCACCAGCGCCTGGGCGAATGCCGCCGGCTCGCCCACCCAGGTGCCGCCCAGCACGTGCACGCCGCGCGCGAACAGCGCATCGGGCAGGCCGCCCACCGTGGGGCCGACGATCGCCACGCGGCGCGCGCCGCGCGTGTGCGCGAGCACGCCGTCCAGCGTGTCGTTGATGAGCAGTGTGCCGGTGGCCAGCACCTTGTCGCATTCGGCCAGCCGCGCCGTCTGGAGCGTCACCTCGTAGCCTTCGTGGCGGCCGACCAACTCGGGCCGCAGCTCGATGACGGTGATGCGCGCGCCGCTTTGCGTCAGGCGCGTCATCAGCGGCCCGAACAGGCCGACCAGGCCGAGGTGATCGCCGGGGCCCGGGGCAAGGCCGGCCAGCGAATCGCCCGCCGCCGGCGGCTGCCAGCCGGCGCGCCGCATCAGGCTGTGCGCCAATGCCTGGGCCGCCGCGAAGCCCAGCGTGCGGGCCAACCCCGCGGCGCCGTCGATGGTGCCGGCCACCTGCAGCGCCGGTGTGCCGATCAGGCCGGCCAGCCCATCGCCCGCGCGCAGCCGGGCCAGGGTGTTGTCGAGCAGCACGTACACGAGCCCCATCGAGCCGTCGTCCAGTTCGACGGCCGCGAACTCGCCGCGCCTCGACCCGTCGGCCGGTGGCGGCGGCAGGTGCAGCGCGCGCACGCGCGGGTGGCCCAGCGCCGGGGCGACTTCGCGCAGCGCCGCGAGGGTGGTGCTGGCCACCGTCTCGCGCGCTGCGGGATGGGATGATGCGCCGCGGGTCATTTCGTAGGCGCCTCGGTGCCGCCGTGGTGGCGCGCCGCGCGCGGCGACAGCGCGTTGGGGAAGTACATCGCCGTCAGGCTCTTGCTGTGCACCGGGCGCGCCTGCAGCGTCTCCAGCCGCGTGCCGGCGCCGTCGCCCTCGTCGAGGTGGCGCCGCCAATCGCGCACCCAGTGGATCTCGTCGCAGATCTCCATCATGCCCAGCGTCTCGCGGTCGCCGACGAGCACGCCGTGCACGGCCACGCCGAGCGTGTGCCGCGCGTCGTCCAGCCGCGCCAGCGTGGCCGGCACGCAGCCGAACTCGCCGTCGCTGACGATGAGCACGTCGGCGCTTTGCCAGGCGGCCTCGTGCACGCACTCGGTGGCGCGCTCGATCGGTGTCTGGATGTCGGTGCCGCCGTCGAAGGCCTGGCCCATCAGCTCCAGCAGTGCGGCCAGGCCGCCCGGCCCGGCAAGGTCGCGCTCGATCACCTCACCCGGGCCGCCGAAGGCCACCAGCCGGCAGCCGCGCCGCGCTGCGTGCGCCACCTTCAGCGCGGCGATGACCACCGCCTTGGCGATGTTCTCCGGCGCGCCGCGCATCGACCCCGAGGTGTCCAGGCACAGCACGAGCGGCCCGTGCTCCAGCGGCTCGGCCGGTGGCCGGTCGGTGTGGTCGGATTGCGGCGCGTGGGGGTCGGGCCGCCAGTCGGTGAGCACGGCTTCGGTGTCGTGCGCCAGCAGCCGCCCTTCGGCGTGGCGGGCCCGCCACAGACGGCGACCCACCGGGTGACTGCGCAGCACGGCCTCGGCGGCCAGCATGCGCTCCACGCTGGCGGCGAAGCGGATGCCGGTGAGCTCACCCGGCGCGCCGGCGATGCGCGTGTGCACCGCCTTCAGCGGCACGCGATGTGCGGCGGGGTCGGCGCGCGGCGCGCGGCGCGGCGGCGCCGAGGGCCGCATCTCGCTGCGGCCGATGCGCCGCAGCAGCTCAGCCAGTGCGGGCAGCCGTTCCAGCCGCGCGGCGGCGCGCCGCGCCACCTGCCACTCGCGGCTGCGCAGGCGGCCGGCGAGCTGGTCCCACTGCAGGTGTGCACCGCCGGCCAGGTCGCGCAGCAGCACCATCTCGTCCTCGAGCCCCGCGGTGTCGATGCGCCACGCGTCGCGGAACTCGGCCGTGACGTGCTCGATGGCCTGGGCGCGCGTGCGGCGCGGCTGCAGATCGTTCAGCCGATCCAGGTGCCACAGCAGCGTGCGCAGCACCTGTTCGGCCAGCGTGGGCACGCCGCGCGCCAGCGCCGGCAGACCGAGTTCGCCGACGATCGCGCGCAGCGGCGCCACGGCGTCGGCACTGCCGAAGTCGAGGGCTGTGTCGGGCAGGCACCCTGCCTCCAACGCGGCGAGCCACTCGCGCCCGTGGTCCAGCCGGGCCAGTCGAGGTCCGGCCGCCGTGATGAGTGTGGGCAGCCACACGGTGCGGGGCAGCGCGGCGAGGCGCTCGTACGGTCGCTCGCAGGCTTGCGCAGACGGGGTGCCTCCCGCGTGACCGGGTGGGCTGCCTGACGGATGGCCTCTTGCCGCATCGGCCTGTCCTGCCGGCGGCACCGCGCCTGCCGCGGCGTGGCCGAGTGCCTGCACGATCAAGCCGCCACGGGTTCGCCGGCGGAGGCTGCCTTGAGCGGCTCCGGCGGCTCCATCGTCTCCGACGGCTCCAGAGGCACCGGCGCGGGCGTCTCGCTGTCGACCGCCTCGTCGACGGGCAACGCGGCGAAACCTGCGCGCACCATGGCCAGCCGCACGGCAAACGATTCCAGCATCTGCAGCGCGGCGTGGTGCCGCGCCTGCCAGCGCCGGGCCAGGCTGCCCGGCACCCACAGCCGCTGGGCCAGCGCTGCGGCCAGCGCATCACTGGCGGCGAGCGCGGCACCGCGAGCCTGGGCGACCTGCGCCTCGATCTCGGTCACCTGCGCCACGCGGGCCTGCACATGCACCGCACCCCAGCGCTTGGCCAGGCGCGCTTCCAGGCGCTCGGAGAGGATGCGCTGCATGCCGGCCCCGGCGTTGCCCCATTGGTCGGCGACGCCTTCGCCCAGGCCGATGGTGCGCGCGACGCCAAGCTTGCCGGCGCTGTCGTCGGCCGCGCCGGCACCTTCGGCCGGCATGCGCTGCTCCAGGCCGAGCTGCTTCTCGAAGGCTTCCACCGCGCGTTCCAGCCAAGGCGCCGCGGGCCCGGGCAAGGCGAGTACCTGGTCCTCGAACCAGGCGCGCAGCGGGCCCACATCGGCGGGCGCCGCGCTGGCCACGAACGGGGCCAGCCACAGGTCCACCCCGTCGAGCTGCGTGCGGCCTTCGGTGGCTGCGGCGGTGCGTGCCAGGCCGACGATCTGCCGCCAGCGGCGGTCCGACAGCGGCGCCTTGCGCTCGGCGAGCCAGGCGCGCAGCGTCGTGCACGCCGTGGTGAACCCGTCGCCCAGCGCCACGCCGGCCGCGGCGCGGGCCACGGCGTCGCGCTCGGGAGCGGTCAGCGGCGCCGTGAGCGCCGGTGCGGCGGCCGAGGCGTCCAGCGCCAGCAACTCGGCGAACGCATCGTCGCTGACCGGGGCCACCGGCACGCGCACCAGGAAGCGGTCGTAGAAGGCGTGCAGCGCCTCGTCGGCGGGCACCTCGTTGCTGGCGCCGACCACGGCCACCAGCGGCACCGCGAGGCGTTCGGTGCCGTTGTCGAACAGGCGCTCGTTGAGCAGCGTGAGCAGCGCGTTGAGGATGGCCGAGTTGGCCTTGAAGACCTCGTCGAGGAAGGCGATGCCGGCGGTGGGCAGGAAGCCGTCGGTCAGGCGTTCGTAGCGGTCGTGCTCCAGCGCCTTCAGCGACAGCGGGCCGAACAGTTCTTCGGGCGTGGAAAAGCGCGTCAGCAGCCGCTCGAAGTAGCGCGCGTCGGTGAACGCGTGGTGCAGGCGGCGTGCCAGCGCGCTCTTGGCGGTGCCGGGCGGGCCGATGAGCAGCACATGCTCGCCGGCCAGCGCGGCCAGCAGCGCCAGATGCACGGCCTCGTCGCGCTGCAGCAGCCCCTGGCCGAGGCCGGCCAGCAGGGCGCTCAGGCGCCGTGGCGCGGGGAGGTCACCCGCGCCCGGGAGCGCCGGCATTCGTGGGGTCGCGTCCATGTGGGGGTCGATTGTCGATGTCGTTGGTTGGTGCGGGCCTTACATCCACCGGCGAGGGCGATGCCCCCCGGGCGGTCCTCAGGGCGCGTGCCGCGCCAGCCCCAGCCGATCCACCGTGCGGCGCTCGGCTTCGAAGGCCTCGCGCATGGCGCGGCCGTAGTCCTCGGGGCCGAGATACGCCAGTTCCTGGTCGTAGCGTGCCAGTTCCGCCAGATGCGCCGGGTCGCGCAGCGCGGTGCGGAAGGCGTCGTGCAGCACCTGCACCGCGTCACGCGACAGGCCGCGCGGGCCGGCCAGACCGTAGGGCGACTGCGCCACGATGCCGTGGCCCAGCTCACGCAGCGTGGGCACCTGCGGCCAGCGCCGCGTGCGCTGCTCGCCGAAGGTGACCAGCAGCCTGAGCTGCCCGTTGTCGACGAAGGGCGCGAAGCCGTTGGAGTTGACGCCCACCATCACCTGGCCGCTGGCCACCGCCAGCATCTGCTCGGCGGTGCCCTTGTACGGCACGTGCGTGTAGCTGGCGCGCTGTCGCTCGAACAACTCATCCATCACCACGTGCGGCGTGGTGCCCACGCCGTTGGTGGCGATGGTCAGCAGGTTGGGGTGCTCGCGCGCCCAGCGGAAGATGTCTTCCAGCGTCCTGAAGGGACTGACCTGCGCGACCACGATGCCGAAGGTGACGCCGCTGACCTGCAGGATCGGCGTGGTGTCGCGGATCGGGTCCCAGCCGCGCTTTTGTATCCACGGCGCGCGGAACACCGGCTGCGGCATCTGTGCGATGGTGTAGCCGTCGGGTGCGGCCTGCTGCAGCACCGGCATCACCAGCGTGCCGCCGGCGCCGGCGCGGTTCTCGACCACGATCTTCTGGCCGAGTTGCCGCCCGGCCAGTTCGGCCAGCAGGCGCATCGTCGCGTCGGTGGCGCCGCCGGCCGGCCACGGTACCCACAGCGTGATCGGGCGGCTGGGGAACTTCTCCGGCGGTTGAGCCAGGACCGCGCCAAAGGCCGAACCGGTGGTGGCCGCGGCCAGCGCGCCGATGAGGCGGCGGCGGGCGGCGCTTGGCCTGGCGGCGGGGGGCACGCGGCCCCGTGGTCTCAATGCCATGCAATCAACTCCAGGACCAGCTTGCCGCCGGAAAGAAAGGTCGAAGCCGCGGGCTCGTCGCGCTCCAGGCGCACGAGGCCCACGCCGTGGCAGTACCACTCCAGCGTGGTCAGCGGCAGGTCGCGCCAGCCCTGCACGGGGTCGGCAAAGACGCGCACCTTGGCCTCGCCGCGCACGCGCAGGCAGTTGTCGAAGCGCCCGGCCCGGCTGGTGATCTTCTCGCCCACCGCCTCGATGGTGTAGCTCATCGGCACCGCCGGGTGGGAGTGACGGATCTCGCGCGGGAACTCCTGGCGCCGACGCAGCAGGTAGGCGGTGGTCGTGGCCTGCCAGTTCGTGCCCACGGCGAAGGGCGCCTTCAGCACGTAGCGGCGTGCGGCGTCGGGTCTGGCCGCTGCATCGAGATCGCTCTTGCTGGCCACGCGATAGATGCCGGTGTCGTCGCTGCGCAGCCAGTAGTCCACGCCGCTGGCGCTGCGGCGGCGCCAGGCCGGGCCGCCGTCCAGGCCCGCCACCGGCTCGCGGCCCTCGGTGCTGAGCACCAGCGGCTCGCGCTCGATGGTGTTGTTCTCCCATTCGATGCGCTGGTCGTACTCCCAGCGGTGGCCAGCAGCCAGCGGGAAGAAGCCCTCGGCCGATGGGCCCTGGCCGCAGGAGGCCAGCAGCAGCGCCAGCAGCGCACCTCCGAGGGCGCGCTGGGCGTGGGGCGGCAGGGCAGGCACCGCCACGGCTATTTCTCCGGCAACTGCGGCACCGGCAGGTCGCGGATCTTCATCTGCTGCTCGTCGCTGCCCGGGCGCAACCAGTTGAAGAAAGTGCCCTTGCCGCGCTTGGGTTCGGCGCTGCCCATCTGCGTGACGCCCTGGCGCACCTTCTTCATCGCCTCTTCGAGCAGCGCGTGCAGGTCCTTGGCGTAGGGCAGCTTGTGGGCGCGCGGCTGGCGCACGGGCTTGCCGTCCTGCAGCGCGTGCACCCACACGTACAGCGCACCGGGGTCTTGCTTGGTCGGCTCCTCGATCACCGCGGCCAGCAGCACGAAGCGCTCGGGCAGGCCGCCCTGGCTCGGCCAGCCCCAGGTGTCGTCCAGCGCGCGGTCGGCCATGAAGTACAGCGCCGTCACGCCGGCCACCAGCAGCGCCTTGGCCCACGCCGGCCAGCGCGAAGCCACCAGCGCCAGGCCGGTGAGCGCGGCCAGCGCGACGAAGGCCCACAGGAGGAGGTCGGTGCCGTTGCTCATCAGCGGAGCGTGCGGTTGAAACAGCGTGGCGCGGGCGGCGGGGCGAAGCGCGCGTCGTCGATGCGAGTGGCGCGGCGTTTCATGGCCGCTCGACGATCTTCTTGGCCAGCGTGTTCACGCCGGTGATCGAGCCCAGCCGGTCGACGGTGAAGCGCACCGCGGTGGCTTCGTCGCCCTTGCGCGCCAGCGTGACGTTGCCGTAGTAGAAGACCTCGGCGCGGGGGTTCACCTTGACCACCGAGACGCTCACGTTCACCGGCTGGCCGTTCTTGGTGTCGTAGTAGTGCGTGTTGACCGTGTACTCGCCGGGCGCGAAGCCGCGGATCGTCACCACCTCCTGGTTCAGCGGGTTCACCACCTGCTGGCCGTTGATGACGATGGTGTCGTTGGTGAGGCCGCGGTCGTCGCGGTCCAGATGCATCATGCCGGCCTCGCGGGCGCGGAACCACACGAGGTTGCCGCCGGGGTCTTGCACCCAGGTGTCGACATCGTTGGGGTCGAGGTCGGGCCAGGTCACGGTGATGATGAACTCGGCCTTGGCATCGATGACGCCGGTCTTGGCCTTGGGGTTCATGGCAATCAGCGCGATGGCGAACAGCAGCACGAACGCCAGCAGCGTGTTGAACAGCAGGTCCGAGAACGGGTCCAGCTCGTCGAAGCGGCGCTTGCGCAGCACGGCCATGGCTCAGCGCTGCGCAGCCGCGGTGGCAGCGCCACCCTCGAGGCCGTCGGCCAGGATGTCGGCGGCCAGGCGGTCGCCCAGGCGGTCGAGCAGCATCAACTGCAGCCCGAGCCACAGGTTGCCGATCAGGCCCACCAGCGTGGTGTAAAGCGCAATCGCCATGCCGGTGGTCATCTGCTTGAGCAGCGTCTGGATCTGGTCGAGTTCGAAGCTGCCGCTCTGGCCGATCTGGCTGGCCATGACGATGAAGCCGACCACGGTGCCCAACAGCCCGAGCTTGAGCGTGGCGCCGCAGAACCACCACGCGGTCTCGTGTGGGCCGTGCGTGCGGTCGGCCAGCAACTGCGGCGCGAGCGAGGCATTGCGCGCGCGGTCGGCGGCGTGCAGGCGGCGCCAGGTGCTGCCGGGTGAAGCCTCGTGCGCCAGCGTGCGCGCGCGCAGCCCGCACCACAGCGTGACCAGCGCGGCGAGCAGCGCAATGCCCACGCTGATGCCGCTGGGGTCGCCCTCGACCAGCGCGCGCCACAGGCCGCGCGCCTGCAGCCACCAGGCGATGAACAACACCACACCGGCATGCACCGCCCATTGCCAGAACAGCCGCTGGGCGCGCTGCTGCACGGTGAAGTCGGCGCGCGGCACCCAGCGGGCCGCGGCATCACCCGGGCCGCTGCCGCCGGGGCGTGGCCCGCGCATCCAGCGCATCAAGAGCCCCGTCACGCCGGCCCCCCTCGCTTGGTAAGTTGCCCGAAGCCGCGCTGCGGGTCGTAGCCCCACGCGGCGAGCGCAAAGCACAGCGCCAGCGTGCCCAGCACCACCCACGGCGCGATGCCCGCGTCCTTGCCATACAGCGCAAAGCGCATCCACTCCACCGCGTGCGTGAACGGGTTGAACTGCGCCACGCGCCACACCCACTCGGCGCCCGATTCCTCCAGCTTCCACAGCGGGTACAGCGCGGTGGAGATGAAGTACATCGGGAAGATGACGAAGTTCATCGTGCCGGCGAAGTTCTCCAGCTGCTTGATGTGCACGGAGAGCAGCAGGCCCAGCGCCGCCAGCATCAGCGCCGAGCCGATGGCCGCGGCCAGCACCGCCGGCGCGTGCGGCCCGAACACCGGCAGCACCGTGCCCAGCAGCGCCGCCACTGCCACGAACACCGCCGCCTGCGCCAGGCTCAGCGCCGCGGTGGCCACCAGCTTGGCGAACAGCACCCACCAGCGTGGCAGCGGCGCGGTGAGCAACAGGCGCATCAGCCCCATCTCGCGGTCGTACACCATCGCCAGGCTGCCTTGCATGCCGTTGAACAGCAGCACCATGCCGATGAGTCCCGGCGCGATGTAGACGTCATACGGGATGTAGGTGTCGTAGGGCTCGTTGACGGCGATGCCGAAGACATTGCGAAAGCCCGCGGCGAACACCGCCAGCCACAGCAGCGGGCGCACCACCGCCGAGGCCAGCCGCCCGTACTGGCGCGAGAACTTGAGCATCTCGCGCGCGACGATGGCCCCCAGCGCCTGCAGCGCATGCGGCAGGCCGCTGCGGCGCACGGGCGGCGCGGCGGGCGCCACAGGGGGTGCCGCAGCGGGTGCCGCAGCGGGTGCTGATTCGGGCTCGGTGCTCACGATCGCGCCTTGCACAGCTTCTCGGGCGCGTCGGCGCCGATGGCATCGAGGTTGTTTTTCGGGTGCAGCACGCCCTCCAGCGGCGCGAGTGCGGCCACGCCGTGGCCGTCGCTGAGCATCAGGGGCTGGCGCAGCTGTCCGTCCCAGGGGCGGAAGCTCATCAGCACGCCTTTGCTGCCGTCCAGCTCACCCTCGGCCAGGGCCTTGGCGAAAGCGCCGGCCGGGGCCTGGGCCGGGTTCGGCGCGGCCACCGCGGCTGCCACCAGCGCCTTGCCGGCCAGCCAGGCGGGGAAGTCGTGCGCGCTCATCGGCCGGCCTACCGCCTTGGCGAGGCGGCGCGTGACCTGCGGTGCGCCATATCGCTCGAACTTGGCGCTCCAGGCGAGTGCCGCGAGCCCCGCATCGCCCATCACCGGCCGCGGCAGCGCAGTGCGCAACGGCAGGTTCATGGCGAACTCGCCGTCGCTGTCGACGACCCACACCACGTCGTAGGCGCCAGCCGAGGGGCCGGTGAGCAGCAGCGGGTTGGCGAGGTCGCGCTCGCGAGGGTCGGCCGAGAGCTTGAATGGCTTGCTGGCCGCGAGCTTGAGGCCGTAGCGCTTGATGGCGGCCTGTGCAGCGGCGCTGCGCTCGGCGTCGGCTTCGGACGGCCCGGCCAGCAGCAGCACCTGGCTCCACTTGCGTGCCACCAGAAATTGCGCCAGCGCGTCGGCTTTCATGCGCTCGCTGGGGGCCAGGTGCCACAGATTGCGCCGGCACTGGGCCTGGCGCAGCGCGTCGGCGGTGGCCCCGGCGTTCAGCACGGGCAGCTTCACGGCATCGGCGGCGGCCAGTGTCCAGGCCGCCGGCAGGTCGGTGACGAGCGCAGAGGCGCCGGCCTTTTCGGCAGCGGTGGCGGCCTGGCGCGCGGCGTCGGCGCCGGCCACCTCGACCGTGGCGAGTTCGAGCCGCGTGCCCGCGGCCGCGAGTTCGCCCTGCCCCTCGTTGATGGCGATGCGCAACGCGTCGGCAACCTTGCCCTGCGGGTGACCCGGGGCGGCGCGTTCCAGCGCGGTGCGCGCCAGGCGTGGGTCGTCGGCCGGCAGCAGCAGCGTCACCTTGTGGCCGCTGCCCTGCGCCGCAGCCATGGCGGGCAAGGCAACGCACAGGAGGGCGGCCAGCCGATGCCCTGCAGCAGGCCGGAGCCCGGGCGCCGCCCGGGCCGGCCCGCCACGGCCCGGCAGACCGGCAGTGCGCGTGGCCAATCCTGCCGAAGCGGCTGTGGTGGCTGCGCGCCGGCCCGGCCGCAATGGACGCCGCATCACTCGACGACGACTGCGCTGTGCGGCACGCGCCCGACCTTCACGGTCTTCACCGCCTTGGCGCCGGCCACGTCGACGATGGTCACGTCGTCGGACAAGCCGTTCATCACCAGCAGCGTCTTCTCGGCCCGGTCCAGCGCCACCCCCCAGGCGCGCTTGCCCACCAGCACGAGGTCGGTGACCTTGCGCGTGCCGACGTCGACGAAGGCCACGTGGTTGGCACGGCCCAGGCCCACGAAAGCGCGCTTGCCGTCGCGCGTGAAGGCCAGGCCTACCGGCGTGATGTCGGCCTTGCGCGCGCCCTTGACCTCGAAGGCGATGGTGGCGGCCACGGTGTGCGTCTTCGTGTCGATCACGCTGACGCTGGCATCCAGCTCGTTGCTCACCCACAGCGTGCCGCCATCGGGGCTGAGTGCAAAGCGGCGCGGCCGCTTGCCGACCTTCACGTTGTGCACCACCTTGCCGCTGGCCACCTCCACGGCGTGCACGGTGTTGGCCACCTCGCTGGTGACGTAGACCAGCTTGCCGTCGGCCGACAGCTTCACGCCCTCGGGCTCGCCGCCGACCTTGACGGCCCGGCTGCGCTTGCCGGTGGCCAGGTCGATGAAGCCGAGTTCGGAGTCTTCCTCGTTGGTGACGAAGAGAGTCTTGCCGTCTGCGCTGAGGTCGAAGATCTCGGGGTCGTCGCCCAGCGGCACGCGGCGCACGCTCTTCTTCGTGGCGATGTCGATGAAGTCGGCCTCCGCCGACTCGCCGCAGGCCACCGCGACCTGCTTGCCGTCGGGCGTGACTTGCATGTGGCGCGGCCGCTTGCAGGTCGGCACGGTGCCGACCACGGCCTGCGTCTTCAGGTCGAGCAGCGTGAGGGCGTGGTCCTTCTCGCTGGAGATCCAGGCCACGCCCTGGGCTTGGACCATCAGCGGCGCCGCGATCAGGGCGATGCAGGTCACGGCCCGGGCCGCGGCCTGGGCCCCCGCTGCGATGGCGGGCTGGGGTGTGCGATGCAGCGCGGGTGACATGTCCCGGTGGTGTGCCGGTGCCTCTTCGGGGCTGGTCATCGTGCGGTCTCCTTCTGCCGTGGTGATTCTTGCCCCCGCGCGGCCGTGGCGCGCAGGAAGGCTTGTTCGAGGGTGCCGCCGCCCAGCGCCGCGGTGACGTCGGCCGGCGTGCCGTCGGCCAGCAGGCGGCCCTGGTGCAGCACGAGCACGCGGTCGGCGCGCGCGGCCTCCTCGACGAGGTGCGTGGCCCACAGCACTGCGCTGCCGCGCCCGTGCACGTCGGCGGCAATGGTCGCCAGCAGGTCGTGCCGCGAGCGGGGGTCCAGCCCGACGGTCGGTTCGTCCATCAGCAGCACGGGCGGCGCGTGCAGCAGCGCGCGCGCCAGCTCCACCTTGCGGCGGTTGCCGCCGGAGAGCTCGCGCGCCGCGCGGTGGCGGTCGGCGGCCAGGCCGTGCGCCGCGAGCGCGGCGTCGATGCGTGCGGCGGCCGCCGTGCCCGGCAAGCCATGCAGCGCGGCGTGGAAGCGCAGGTTGCGCAGCACGCTCAGGTCGAGGTCGAGCGCCGGCTGCTGGTACACCACGCCCACCTCGCGCAGCGCGCGCGGCGCGGCGTGGCGCAGGTCATGGCCGCCGATGGCGATGTGGCCCTCGTCGGCGGCGAACAGGCCCGTCAGCAGCGCGAAGAGCGTGGACTTGCCCGCACCATTGGGGCCGAGCAGCGCCACCCACTGGCCGGCGTGCAGCGTGAGCGAGACATGGTCCAGCACCCGCCGCGCGCCGTAGCGCTTGACGAGCCCTTCGGCGACCAGCGGCGGTGCGGGCGCCGACGTGCTCAAAGTTCGAACTCCATGCCGTCCTCGGCCACCGCGATGCCGCGGCCGGCCAACGCCTGCGTGCGCGGCGCATCGGCCTCGACCAGCATCACCTTCAGGCGCGCGGGCAGGTCCTCGATCCAGTCCAGGCCGGTGGGGCCGCGCGTCGCGTCCAGCGGCATGGCGCCCAGCAGCACCGCGTCGCAGCGGCGCATCCACTCCAGCTCCAGCGCGCCCGGGCGCGTGAGCCCCGGGGCGCAGAACACCTGGCAGCCGCTGGCCAGGTCGCGCACCACCAGCGCCACGTGGTCGCCCACCACCTGCCGGTGCTGCGCCGCATGCGGCAGAGGTCTTCCGTCGGTGGCCACCGCGATGAACTCCACCAGCGGCATGCTCTCGACGCGAAACGCCGCCGCCGGGCGGTCGCCGGCCACCGGGATGACCCGCCAGTGCACTCCGCAGTAGTGCTGCAGCGCCGGCAGCACGGGCAGGTTGCTGCTGAGCTCCTCGAACACCGCCGGCGTGGCATACAGGTCGATCGGCGCGCCGCCGCGCAGCGAGAGCAGCCCGCTCACATGCTCCAGCTGCGCGTCGGTGAGCACCACCGTGCGGACTTCGGGGGTGGCCAGGCCGGCGGCGGCCAGCGGCAGGCGGTCTTCGCCCAGCTGCCGGGCCACCGCCGCGGAGATGTTGACAAGGGCCCAGTGGCCGCCGCTGCCGAACGCCGGCACGCCGCCGTCGGCGGTGTCGGGCCGCAAGGCATCGCGCCGGCAGCGAGTCGCGTCGCCGCGCGCGCCGCAGGTGGCCCGGCCGCCGCGCAGAATCATCAGCCGCACCGCCGGCCTCCGCATGAACGCGGCCGGGCCCGGCGCCAGCGTGGCGGGGGCGCGTGGGGCGGCAAGCGCCGATACCAGATGCTGCGGGCCGGCAAGGGAACCAACGGCATGAATGCTGCTGAGCAGGGGCTCGTGAAGACCGCGAGAGCAAGGGATCGAAGGACCGCCGACTGCAGCGCGGCCGCCCATGGCCCGAGGGGACTCGCCCAGTCCCGAGCAAGACATGTGCCGTGCGCGGCGCATCGCGGGCCTCGCGAGGCTGCCGCCCGGACATCGTGGGGCCCGACGTGATCGAAGCGGCGTTGCATGGCGGCCGACGTGACAGCGTGGCAGGTGGTCGTCCCAACGTGGCACAGGGTCAACCCGCAGCGGCGGGAACACCTGTTGCGCCGGGCCGCCAGCGTGGCTGGACCTCGTTGATCGGTGCGGTGGCGCTGGCTGCCATGGCTGCGGCCGCGACAGCGCTGCCGGAGAATTTGCGGGCCGCCGATCGGGCGCCTGCGGCCGCTGGCGAGGGGCTGGTGGCGGGTGCGACGCCCGAGGTGCCGGCCGGTGTGCCGGGCCGGGCTTGCGGACCGCTTGCACCGCGGCTGCACGCCCTCGCCGAGGGCGTCTGGTGGGTGCCGGGGGCCGGCGGCAGCCCGGCGGCCCACAACCGCGGCGCGGTGGCCAACCTGCTGCTGGCCCGCCACGGTGGGCGGTTGTGGTTGATCGGCAGCGGCCCGAGCCCGGCCTTCGCCAAGGCCCTGCGTTGCCGGGTGCGGGGCGAACTCGGGCAGGACATCGGCGAGGTCATGAACCCGTACGCACGGGCCGAGCTGGTGCTGGGCAATGCCGGCATGGGGGCCGCGCGCGTGCGCGCGCCGGCGGTGGTGGTGCAGGCGATGGCGCGGCAGTGCCCGGCTTGCGTGCAGCGGTTGCGGGGGCAACTCGGCCCGGCAGCCTCGGACCTGGGGGCTGCCCCGGTCCGGTTGCCTGCGGCGCTGGCCCCCGGCGAGGCCTCGGCGGGCGCGCGGGCGCGGTGGGGGCCGTTCGAGTACGAGGTGGTGCCGCGTGGCGCCGTATCGGCCGCCAGCGTCTGGCGCCATCCGGCCGCGGGCGTGGTGGCCGCTTGGGGGCTCTTGTGGTTCGACGGCGCGCCCGACGGCAGCGACACCGAGCCGCGCTCGATGATCGCGGCGCTGGATGCGGTGCTCGCGATGAGCGGCGCTGGCGACCGGGTGCTCGGCGAGGCAGGGCCCCTGGCCACCCGCGATGAGGTTGTTCAGCAGCGCAACTACTGGAGCGAACTGTGGCTGGCCGCGCAGGCCGGCGCTCGACGCGGCGCCACCTGGCCCGACGCCGCGGTGCAGCAGGCGGCGCCTGCGGCATGGCAGGCCGACGAGCGGCATGCGCTGAACGCGCAGCGGGCGTGGCGGCTGGCCGAAGACGAAATGCTCGCGCCGCATGGACGTTGATCCGCGCGGGGGCCGGGCCGCGGGGACGCAGGCCGGGCGTGAGCGGCCCTTTTGGTCAGGCAGCGCGGTTCCAGCGCAGCTTGCGGTAGATGGTGTTGCGGCTGATGCCCAGGCGCTTGGACGCCTCGGAGATGTTGCCGTCGACCGACTCGAGCGTGCGGCGGATCAGTTCGAGTTCGACGTCTTCGAGGCGGCTGCTGGGCGGCACCGCGGGCGCCCCGTGGGCCGGCCAGGCCGGGGCTGCGGCGGCGGGCGCCGCCAGGGTGGCCGAGGGGGCGGCCGGCTGGGCCGCGGGTGAGTTGTCCGCCATGGCCGGCGAAGCAGGGCCCTCGCTGTGCAGCAACGAAGGGGTCAGGCCGGCGGCGGCTGTGTCGCCGGCGGTGCCCGGGAGGCCGGCGTCGGCGGCGTTGCTGCGTGCGCTGGCGGCTTGCGCCGTGCCTGCGCGGAAGGCCGCGGCCGGTGCCGCCGCCGGTGCTGCCGCGGCCGCATCGGCCTCTTCGAGGAAGTCGTCGGGCAGGTGCGAGCGCGTCAGCACCGCATCGCGGCCGGCCATCACGCAGGCCGTGCGCAGCACCTGGAACAACTGGCGCACGTTGCCCGGCCACGGGTAGCGCATGAACAGCGCCTGCACGTCGGGCGCGAGGTGATGGCGCCGCGGGCCGCTCTCGACGTCGAGGATGCGGCGCACCAGCGCCAGCAGGTCGCTGCGCTCGCGCAGCGGCGGCATGCGTACCGCCAGGCCGTTCAGGCGGTAGTACAGGTCCTCGCGGAAGGCCTGCCGCTCGATCATCTGACGCAGGTTGCGGTGCGTCGCGCAGATGATGCTCAGATCGACCGCCACCGACTTGGTGCTGCCCAGCGGCATGACTTGCCGCTCCTGCAGCACGCGCAGCAGATGCGCCTGCAGGGGCAGCGGCATGTCGCCGATCTCGTCGAGGAACAGCGTGCCGCCGTTGGCCTGCACGATCTTGCCCGGTGCGCCCTTGCGCCGCGCGCCGGTGAAGGCGCCGTCTTCGTAGCCGAACAGCTCGGCCTCGATCAGCGTCTCGGGGATCGAGGCGCAGTTGACGGCGACGAAGGGCTGTCGCGCGCGCGCCGAATCGGCATGGATGGCGCGCGCCAGCAGTTCCTTTCCGGTGCCGGTTTCGCCCAGGATCAGCACCGGGATGTCGCGGTCGAGCACGCGGCGGATCTTCTCGACCAGCGCGTCGACCTGCGCGTCGCCGGCGCGAAGCTCGCTCAGTGCCGAGCCGGAGGCGGGCGCGGCCTGGCGCGGTGCCGCCGCTGCGGCGGATGCACCGGCTGCGGCGGATGCCGGCGCCCCCGCCGTGGCCGCCGTCGCGGCCGCCGGACTCCACATCACCCAGTTGCAGCGCGCGAAGCCTGCGAACTGGCGCCCGCTGCCGGTGACCAGCGCCAGCGGCGTGGCGATGTGCGCGCGGCAATGGTCGGCCATCTCCGCCACCGTGGTGCCGAACAGGGTCTCCAGGCTGTTCATGCGCAGCGCCGCGCCCGACAACCCCAGTTGCTCCAGCGCGCCACGGTTGGCGCCGAGGATGCGGCCGTCCTCGCTGACCGCGAGGATGCCCTCCATCAGCGTGCCGATGAACTCGGCGCGGGTGTGGAAGTGCAGCCGCAGCGCATGGCTGAAGTCCTCGGTCAGCCAGCGGTTCTCGATCATGCGCGCGCTCATGCGCACGAGGGCCAGCGTGTGCTTGTGGTAGCTGCGCGAGTCGCCCGAGACGTCCAGCACGCCCAGCATGTTGCCGCGCGGATCGAGGATGGGCGCCGCCGAGCACGTGAGGAACTGGTTGGCGTGCAGGTAGTGCTCGTCGGCGTGCACGAGCGTGGGCGTCTCGTTGACCAGCGCCGTGCCGATGGCGTTGGTGCCCTTGGCGCCTTCGGACCAGTTGGCGCCGGTGCGCAGCGCGACCTTGCTGGCGCGGTCGAGAAAGTCGTCGTCGCCGACCGAATGGATGATGGTGCCCACGGCGTCGGTGAGCACGACCATGCTCTCGGTGCGCGCGATCTGGTCGCGCAGCAGCGACATCACCGGCGCGGCGTGGTCGTGCAGGCGCCGGTTGCGCTCCAGTGCAATGTGCAGCTCGGGGCGGGCGATGGGGCCGTGGTCGGGCCGCTCGATGCGCGACACGCCCAGCGCCTGGCAGCGCTCGTGCGAGCGGGCGATCGACTCGAGATGGTCGGTGTCCACCAGGCGCGAGGCCGGCTCGCCCGCGCCGCCGCGAGCCGCGGCGCCGGCGGCCTCGTCGGTGCCGGCGGCCGGGCGCCGGCCGAGGGCGGCCGCCCGCTGGGCAAAGCCGACCGCGCGCCTGTCATTGCCCGACGGCTGCATGCGTCGTTGTCTCCTGTTGGGCTCTGCCTTGGACTGCGCGCATCGTGCCAAGGTCGGCCCGGCGCTGCTACTTCCTGGTAACCCTGCCTTGTACCAGGATGGAACAGCCTCGCGAAAGCGCACCGGCCCGTCTTCGCGTTGACGCCGATAAGCGAGCACCCGCGGTTCCGATTGCGGGCGTCTGGCCGTCCCGGACGTGGCTTGGCACGCCGATTGCAGAAAGGCCCTTGAGTTTCAACCCCAGGCGCTCCTGCTCGAACCAGGTCAACCCGGCGCCAGGTTCATTCTCGCCGCCTACTTCCAGGAGACACCCATGACGAACCCAACCCTGTCGCCGACGCCTCGCGGCTGGGCACGCCACTTGCACCTTCGACTGCGACTTGCCGCAGCCGGGTTCGCGCTGGGCATGCTCGCCTGGTCGGGCGGTGCGCCGGCCCATGGCGACGTGACGCCTCAGGCCGTGGACACACGTGCCCTGCCTCAGCTGGGCAAGGACTGGCGGCCCGAGAACCCGTACCGCAAGCACGATGCGGCCATCAAGGTGGGTGCCTCGGCGTACAACCAGAATTGCGCGCGCTGCCATGGCCTGGAGGCCATCTCGGGCGGCATCGCGCCCGACCTGCGCAAGCTGGAGAACGACTGCGCCACGCTGCGCGACGCCGCGAAGAAGAACTCCTGCGTGAAGGAGGTGGACGAGTTCTTCGCCGGCAAGGTGCGCCGCGGCGTGACGCGAAACGGTGCGGTCTACATGCCGCCATTCGAGGCCATGCTCACGCAGGAAGCGGTGTGGGCCATCAAGGCCTACCTCGAAACGCGGCGCGAGAAGCAGCTGTGAGGCGCAGGCGGATCGTCGTCGCGGGCCTGGCCGCCGGCCTGGCGCTGGCCGGCCGCGGCGGGCATGCCCAGCCGGCGGCAGGCGCGCCGGCCAGCGGGCCCGCGCCCGGTGCGGCGCCGGCAGTGTCTGGCGGCGACAGTGCGCTGGCCCGCGTGAAGGCGCGCGGCCGGCTGAGCGTGGCGCTGTATCACGCGATGCCGCCGTTCCACCAGGAAGGCCGCGGCATCGACGCCGAGTTGGCGCTGGCGCTGGCCAAGGGCCTGGGCGTGGAGGCTTCCCCGCTGCCCTTCCATGCCGGCGAGAGCATGGACGACGACCTGCGCAACATGGTCTGGCGCGGCCACTACCTCGGCTATGGCCCGGCCGACGTGATGCTGCACGTGCCGGTGGAGCGGCCGCTGATGGCGGCCAACCCACGCTGTCAGATCTTCGGCCCGTACTTCCGCGAGCAGGTGATGATCGCGCGCGACAAGGCCCGGCTGCCGTCGCTCGATTCACTGGACGCGCTGCGCGGCGGCGCGGTGGCTGTCACCGGGCAGTCGCTGGCCGGCTGGCTGCTGATCGGCGCCGAGGGGGGCCGCTATCGGGAGCAGCTGCGCACCAAGTGGCGCGACGGCACCGAGGCGGCCGCCGCGCTGCAGCGCGGCGAGGTGGTCGCCGCCGCGGGCCTGGCCTCCGAGCTGGAAAGCGCACTCGGCCGCGACGAGCGATTTGCCATCGAGCCGTTGCCGCTGCCGCAGGCGCGCAACGGCTGGGCCGTGGGCTGCGCCGTCAAGCGCGAGGCTGCCGATCTGGCGCAGGCGCTTCAAGGGGTGCTCAACGAGCTGGGGTCGAGCGGGGCGCTGCGCGAGATGTTCGCGCGTGGCGGCGTGCGCTGGCGGCCGGTGTAGCGCGAACAGCCCGCAATCCGGCGCGCCGCGCGCGGCACATGCGGCGCACGCAGCGCGCGCCACGCACGCAGCGAGGCACGCCCGCCCAGGGGTGTGGCAGCATCGGTTCCCTCGCCGTTGCCACTGCCCCGCATCATGACTGTTGCCCTCCAAGCGCCCGCCCGCGACAGCGTGGCGGTCCACCTGACGACCAGCGCCACCTGGCCCTCGCAGGCGCAGGCGCTGCCGTCGCAGACCCGCAGCTGGCTGGCGGCGGTGGGCTTCACCGGCGCGGCGCACACCCATGCGCTGGTGCCGGCGCGTGGCGGTCCGCGTGAAGGGGCAGTGGGCGAAGTGTGGGCCGGCGTCTCCGATGCCGCCGACCCCTGGCTGCTGGCGGCACTGCCGCGCGCGCTGCCCGAGGGCAACTACCACCTGGCCACCGCCGGCCCGGGCCTGTCGGCCGACCCGGCCAGCGCCGCGCAGTCGTGGGAACTGGGCAGTTATGCCTTCGACCTGTACAAGCCACGCAAGCGCGCTGCCGCGCGCCTGCAGCTGCCTGAAACGCCCGCCGCCCGCCGCGGCCTGCTGCTGGCCACGGTGATCGCGGCCACGCGTGACCTGGTCAACACGCCGGCCGAACACCTGGGCCCCGCCGAGCTGGCCGAGGCGGTGCGCCTGGCGGCCCGGCCGGGCAAGGCCAAGGTGCGCGAGGTGGTCGGCGAGGCGCTGCTCGCCGAGGGCTTCCCGGCCGTGCATGCGGTGGGGCGCGCGGCGGCGCGGGCGCCGCGGCTGATCGAGCTGACGTGGGCACCGAAGGGCGCCAGGGCCCGCGCCCGCGCCGCGCTGCCGCTGCTCACGCTGGTGGGCAAGGGCGTGTGCTTCGACACCGGCGGGCTGGACCTCAAGAGCGCCGACGGCATGCGCCTGATGAAGAAGGACATGGGAGGAGCGGCCCATGCGCTGGCGCTGGCCCAGCTGGTCATGGCCATCGAGCTGCCGGTGCGGCTGCAACTGCTGATCCCGGCGGTGGAAAACGCTGTCGCCGGCAATGCCTTCCGCCCTGGCGACATCTTCAAGACCCGCGCCGGCCTGCACATCGAGATCGGCAACACCGACGCCGAGGGGCGCGTGATCCTGTGCGATGCGCTCACCTACGGCGCGGAGCACAAGCCCGACCTGATGATCGACCTGGCCACGCTCACCGGCGCGGCGCGCACCGCGCTGGGGCCGCAGCTGCCGGCGCTGTTCTGCCGCGAAATGGGCATGGCGCGCGAGTTGGTGGACCTGGGCCTGATGCTGCGCGACCCGCTGTGGCACATGCCGCTGTGGCCCGAGTACCACGGGCTCATCGAGAGCGAGATCGCCGACCTCGTCAACACCGGCAAGGGGGCGATGGCTGGGGCGATCACGGCGGCGCTGTTCCTGGACGACTTCGTGCCGGCCCGGCTGCCGTGGCTGCACATCGACCTGTTCGCCTGGAACGACGGCGCGCGGCCGGGCCGCCCGGTCGGCGGCGAGGCGCAGACGCTGCGCACGCTGCTGGCCTGGCTGGAGCGCCGCTACGCCACCCCGCGAGCCTGACCGCGCCCCGCATGGCTGTGCACGCGCGCGCACTGCGCACACCTGGCCGGCCGACCCGGGGCCATCGGCCGAAAAACCGCACGCACATGCCGCTGTTTCGCCGCAGGCCCGGGCGAGGGGCTGGCACAGTGCGCGGCGACGACAGGCGAAAACCGACCGCACCACTGGGCGGAGCACCGGAACCCGTGCCCGGCGCCTGTTCGCTCACTGCCTCCTTCCCCTGCGCCCGCCTGCCGCCAGGGTAGGCCGGGCGCGACTACCGGCGCAGCCGGTCGCGCAATACGCGCTGCGCCGACGACTCGAGTGGTGCCGACTCGCACGCCCCAGCGGGCGGGCAGATGACCACCGAGTCGGCGGACCATATCAGCCGACCCTGCAGCGCACCTGCCGGCCACAGCTCCAGCGCATCCGAGTTCGCTTCCGCCCGGGCGGAAGTCTCTGCGTCGCGGATCTGAAGCGGCGCCCACCGTCGGTGCGTGGCGGCCGACAACTCCTGCAGCCAGCCGGGCGGCACGGCTCCTTGCTCGCCGTTCGCGGCGCGCCAACGCCACGGCCCCGCAGTGGCCAGCCAGGTCTCGACCAGCGACGGGCGGGCCGCGCCTGGAGCAGCGGTCAAGCCGGCAACGGCAGGGGAAGCCGTGGCTGGCGGCGCCACCGCGGTGGCTGCCTGTCGGTTGGACAAGGGCGCCTGAGCACGCGCTGGCGCAGGTGAAGGCGCCGGTGCCGGCGCGGTGGCGGGTGCGGCAGTCGCTGCGGCAGTCGCTGCGGCAGTTCCCACCGGTGGCGCGCGTTGAAGAGCCGGGCCGCTGTCCACGACGCTGTCGGCACGTGAAGGCGGGGGGCTCGCCGCCGCGGCCGCCTGAACCTCGCGGCGTTCAGGCGTCGCAGCGGCGCGCGGTGGCACTGCCGACTGGGCCGAGGCGCGTTCGCGCGCCTCGCTCGGTGCCGGCGGAAAGGGTTGCGCGGCACCCGCCCCTGCAGCCGCCGGTGGCGGTGGTGCCGCGGCCTCGGGCACGGGGCGAGTCTGTGCCGGGCGGGCCGCCGGTGCGCCCGGCCGCGCACCGGCATTTGTGCCTGCGCCCTCGGGCGTTGCCGCCCGGCCAGCCGGCGCCACAGGCCTCGAGGGTGGTGTCGGGGCAGCGGCGGGTGCAGTGCGATCAGCCGATGCCGTTGCATCGGCCATGGGCTGTGAAGGCATCGCGCCAGGCGCAGGCTCCGGCGCTGCCGCCGTTGCCGGCGCTGCCGCGGGCTCGGGCGCGCGCGCAGCTTCGAAGGGTGCGGGGCTGCGAGCCGCCGGCGGCCGGGCAGGCTGCTCGTCGCGTCCCACCCACAACACGGTGGCAGCCAGCAGCGCGGCCGCCAGCGTGCCGGCGCCGCCCAGTCGCCAGGGCGCGCCCAAAGTCTCAGCCAGCCGGCGGTGCCAGGGGAGCGCACGGCGCGAAGCCTCGGCGCTGCGGTGGGCGGCGGCCACGATGCGGGCGCGCAGCAACGGCGGCGAGCCCGCCGTGGCGTCTGGCGCGTGGCGCAACGCCGCGCGCAGATGCGCATCCACCGCGGGCTCGTCGGGTGGTGTGCGCGGCTCGGGCGCCGCGTCCCAGGGATCTTCGGCGGTCATGCCCCAGCCTCACCTGGCAGGTAGGCGCCCATGCACAGGCGCAGCTTGGCCATCGCGTAGCGCAGCCGGGTCTTGGCGGTTTCGAAGCCGACTTCCAGCGCGCGGGCCACTTCGTCCATCGCCAGCCCGTCTTCGTGGTGCAGCAGGAACGCGGCCTTCTGCGGCACGGGCAGCCCGTCCAGGCAGTCCAGCAGCCGCTGGCCCGCGCGGCGCCAGAACAGGCGGTCCTCCGCGGTCAGTGCGGCCGTTGCGGCTGCCGCCGCTCCTGCCGGTGCCGGCGGCCACGCCGCCCAGGGCGTGCCGGCCGGCTCGGCAAGGCCGGTGCCGCGGTCATCGTCGTCGCACTGCAGGGCCACTTCGCGGCCGCTTCGGCGCAGGCAATCGATGGCGCGGTGGTGCGCAATGGTGAACAGCCAGGTGCGAAACGCCGCACCCTGCGGTTGCCAGCTGCGGCGTGCCTCGATGGCCTTCATCCACGTGTCCTGGAACACCTCGTCCACCTGCGCCGGCGCCGCCCCACCCAGCAGCCGGCGCACGAAGCGGTACAGCGCCGCCTCATGGCGCGCGTAGAGCCGTTCGAACGCGCGGCCCTCGCCGGCGGCGAAGGCACGCATGAGCTGGTCGTCGCTGGGTTCATCCATGAGGCGCGGGCAGTGTGCCACCGGCGGCGACAGCCGGGGCCGTGGGAGGCCGGCGTGGCAGCCTCCCCGTGGCTTGTACGGACCATGAGCGCGGGCGGGGTGAAGAGCCTGCCGCCGGGGCGTTTCGTCACGCCGAAGGGTCCCCTTTGCCGCGGCATCCGCTGCCGCGGCCGGCAAAGCGGTTGAGGACTGCGCGGCGTTGCAGCTAGAATTTCCCGACCATCCGGTCGAAGAACCGGCGGCTGCATGATTGCGCGACGGCGAGCGTGCCGGCGGTGGCGCCACGACTTCGGCGAGCCGCGCAACCCCTTGGTGGAGACGAGCTTGAGCGAACCTTCCAACCCGGCGGCCGGCGTGTCGCCAGATGCCACGGCGCCCGCGCCGCTGCTGGTGGCCCGCCACGGGGCCGTGACGGTGCTGACGCTGAACCGGCCGGCGGCTTTGAACAGCTTCACCGCGGCGATGCACGCGCTGCTGCTGCCTGCCTTGCAGGCCGCGGCCGACGACAGTGCCGTGCGCGCGGTGGTGATCACCGGCGCGGGGCGTGGCTTCTGCGCCGGGCAGGACCTGGCCGATCCAGCGATGGGCCCCGACGCCGACGTAGGGGCCGTGGTCGAGCGCCACTACAAGCCGCTGGCCGAGCGTGTGCGCACGATGCCGGTGCCGGTGATCGCCGCCGTCAATGGCGTGGCCGCCGGCGCCGGGGCAAATTTCGCGCTGTGCTGCGACTTCGTGCTGGCGGCACGCAGTGCCAGCTTCATCCAGGCCTTCAGCAAGATCGGCCTCATCCCCGACTGCGGCGGCACCTGGCTGCTGCCGCGCTTGGTGGGGCGCGCCCGCGCCATCGGCCTGGCGATGAGCGGCGACAAGCTGCCGGCCGAGGAAGCCGAGCGCATCGGCCTGATCTGGAAGTGCGTCGACGACGCAGTGCTGCTGGACACGGCAATGACGCTGGCCAACCGCCTGGCCGCCATGTCGAGCAAGGCGCTGGCCGAGACACGGCTGGCCGTCGACGCGGCTGTGCCGCTGGACTTCGGCGCCGCGCTGTCGCGCGAGGCCCAGGTGCAAGGCCGCATGGGCCGCGGTGCCGATTTCGCCGAAGGCGTGGCCGCTTTCCTGGCCAAGCGGCCGGCCGTCTTCAAGGACCGCTGAGCCATGCGTTCGCCCGTCATCGCCATCACCCCGCAACTCGTGGCTGAGGCCGCGCGCGACGAGATGTGGGCCGACGACCGCGCGTCGCGGCTGCTGGGCATCAAGGTCGTCGAGATCGGCCCGGGCACGGCCACACTGACCATGACCGTGCGCGACGACATGCTCAATGGCCATGACTTGTGCCACGGCGGCCTCATCGCCACGCTGGCCGACAGCGCGTTCGCCTACGCCTGCAATTCGTACAACGAGGTCACCGTGGCGGCGGGCTTCGACATCAATCTCGTCGCCTCGGCGCGGCTGGGAGACGTGCTGGCGGCCCGCGGCACCGAGCTGTCGAAGGCCGGCCGCACCGGCGTCTACGACATCGAGGTCACCAACCAGAAGGGTGAGCGCGTCGCCGCCTTCCGCGGCCGCAGCTACACGATGAAAGGCAAGCCCGTGGTCGACGGCCTGCCGATGGGCCGGATGGTGCCCCGCACCGACACGGCCTGAAGACCCGGACGGACAAGAACGCGAAGCCCAGGAGACACCCCATGCCCGTGAAGGCCCCCCAGCCCGGTGAGCTCGAACCGATCGAACGTGCCGGCCGCGACGAACTGCAGGCGCTGCAGCTGCAGCGGCTGCGCTGGACGCTGCGGCACGCTTACGACAACGTGCCGCACTACCGGCGCGCGTTCGACGCCAAGGGCGTGCACCCTGACGACTGCCGCTCGCTGGCCGACCTGGCGAAGTTCCCGTTCACGAGCAAGGCCGACCTGCGCGCCAACTATCCCTTCGGCATGTTTGCCGTGCCGCGCGAGCAGGTGGTGCGCATCCACGCCAGCAGCGGCACCACCGGCAAGCCCACGGTGGTGGGCTACACGAAGGGCGACATCGACCGCTGGGCCGACCTCGCGGCGCGCAGCATCCGCGCCAGCGGCGGCCGCGCGGGCGACATCGTGCACGTGGCCTACGGTTATGGCCTGTTCACGGGTGGCCTCGGAGCGCACTACGGCGCCGAGCGGCTGGGCTGCAGCGTCGTTCCGATGGGCGGCGGCCAGACCGAGAAGCAGGTGCAGCTGATCGAGGACTTCCGCCCCGACATCATCATGGTGACCCCGAGCTACATGCAGGTCATCGTCGAGGAGTTCCGCCGCCAGGGCAAGGACCCGCGCCAGATGTCGATCAGTGTGGGCATCTTCGGCGCCGAGCCGTGGACCGAGCAGATGCGCCGCGACATCGAGCAAAGCGCAGACATCGATGCGGTGGACATCTACGGCCTTTCCGAAGTGATGGGCCCGGGCGTGGCCAACGAGTGCATCGAGGCCAAGGACGGCCCGGTGATCTGGGAAGACCATTTCTACCCGGAGATCATCGACCCGGAGACGGGCGCGGTGCTGCCGTACGACGAGGCCAAGGGCGGCAGCGAAGGCGAACTGGTGTTCACCACGCTGACCAAGGAAGCGCTGCCGATCGTGCGCTACCGCACCCGCGACCTGACGCGCCTGCTGCCGCCCACGGCGCGCAGCATGCGCCGCATGGGCAAGATCGTCGGCCGCAGCGACGACATGCTCATCATCCGCGGCGTCAACATGTTCCCCACCCAGGTGGAGGAGCTGGTGCTGTCGCACGGCAGGCTTTCGGGGCAGTACCAGATCGTCGTCACGCGCGAAGGCCTGCTCGACGAGGTCGAGGTGAAGGTCGAGGTCACGCCGGCGCATGCCGGCGCCGACCGCGGTGCCATCGGCCGCGAGCTGCAGGAGCGCATCAAGACGCTGATCGGCGTGAGCACACGGGTCGATGTCGGGCTGCCCGACTCGGTGGAGCGCACCTTGGTCGGCAAGGCGCGGCGCGTGATCGATCGACGTCCCAAGTAGGAGACCCACCGCATGTACACGCAAGCCATGGACCTGGCGCCCAAGGAAGAGCGCAAGACCGTGCGCAGCGCCGAAGAAGCGGCGCTGGAGCAGCGCTTCGAGGCGCGCATCGATGACGGTGCGTTCATCGAGGCCAAGGACTGGATGCCCGACCACTACCGCAAGACGCTCGTGCGGCAGATCAGCCAGCACGCGCACAGCGAGATCGTGGGCATGCTGCCCGAGGGCAACTGGGTCACGCGCGCGCCTACGCTCAAGCGCAAGGCGATCCTGCTGGCCAAGATCCAGGACGAGGGCGGCCACGGCCTGTACCTGTATGCCGCGGCCGAGACGCTGGGCACCAGCCGCGACCAGATGATCGAGGCGCTGCACAGCGGCAAGGCCAAGTACAGCAGCATATTCAACTACCCCACGCTGAACTGGGCCGACATCGGCACCATCGGCTGGCTGGTGGACGGCGCGGCCATCATGAACCAGGTGCCGC
>JAEUPC010000205.1 GCA_016789865.1 Rubrivivax sp. | reverse complement strand
TCCTGCACCGCCTGCGTGGCGCCGTTGCCCACAGTGACCATCGTGATCACCGCGGCGACGCCGACGACGATGCCGAGGATGGTGAGGAACGAGCGCAGCAGGTTGCGCCGGATCTCGCGCAGCGCCAGCAGCAGCGTGTTGAGCCACTGGCCCATCAGCGGTATTCGCGGCATGCGCGGCGTGCGCGGCATGCGCGGCATGCGCGGCGTGCGCCGAACATGCGGCACACGCATCACGCGCCCTCCGTCGCGGCGGCCGCCGGCGATGGCGTCGTCACGTCGCCCTCGCGCGTGTCGGAGGCGACGCGGCCGTCGACGAAACGCACGACGCGGCGCGCGTAGGCGGCCATGTCGGGCTCGTGCGTGACCATCAGCACGGTGATGCCGCGCTCGCGGTTCAGCGCCCACAGCAGTTCCATGATCTCGCGCCCGCGCTGCGTGTCGAGGTTGCCGGTGGGCTCGTCGGCCAGCAGCACGGTGGGCCGGGTGACCAGTGCCCGCGCGATCGCCACGCGCTGCTGCTGGCCGCCGGAGAGCTCGGCGGGTGTGTGATGCTCCCAGCCGGCCAGGCCGACGGCGGCCAGCGCCTCGCGCGCCGCGTCGTGGCGCGCCGCCACGCTCTCGCCGCGGTACAGCAGCGGCAGCTCGACGTTCTCCTGCGCGCTCGTGCGCGGCAGCAGGTTGAAGCCCTGGAACACGAACCCGAAGTGGCGCCGGCGCAGCAGCGCACGCTGGTCGCGCGTCAGGCGCTGCACTGGCACGCCGCGGAAGAGGTAGCTGCCGCTGGTGGGCACGTCGAGGCAGCCGAGGATGTTCATCACCGTCGACTTGCCCGAGCCGCTGGGGCCCATCACGGCGACGAAGTCGCCCTCGTCGATGGCGAGGTCGATGCCGCTGAGCGCCTGGAATGCGGCGCTGCCTTGGCCATAGGTTTTGGTCACGGCGCGCAGTTCGATGAGCGCGGCGCCGGCGCGGGCCATGGCCGGGTCGCGTGTCATGCCGTCGTGCCCATCGTGTTGCCTCTGGGGCCGCGTTCAGCGCCTGGCCGTGCTCTGGTCGACGATCACGTCCATGCCCGGCTGCAGCGCGGCGCTGCTGACCTCGGTCAGGCGGCCGTCGCTGACGCCCGGCGTCACCGGCACGGCCTGCGGCCGGCCATCCTCGAGCACCCACACCTGGCGCGCGCGCGAGGTGTCGGTGCCGGCGCGCTTGGCTTGGCCGGCGCCGGGCGGGCGCGGCATCAGCTGCGAGACGATGGCCGTGCCGCCGCCGCTGTTGGCCGCCGAAGCGCGCGCCTGCGCCGCTTCCGGGCTGTAGCGCAGCGCGGCGTTGGGCACCAGCATGGCATCGCCGCGCTCGACGGTGGTGATGGTGGCGGTGGCCGTCATGCCCGGGCGCAGGCTGAGGTCGGCGTTGGGCACGTCGAGCTCGGCGACGTAGGTGACGACGTTGTCCTTGGTCGTCGAGCCGTAGCGCAAGCGGGAAATCGTCGCCGGGTACCGGCGGTTGGCATGCGCGCTGACGGTGAAGCTGGCCTTCTGGCCCTCGGCCACGCGGCCGACGTCGGCCTCGTCGACGTTGACCTGCAGCGTCATCTTCGCCAGGTCCTCGGCCAGGCTGAAAAGGGTCACCGCCTGCAGCGACGCGGCCACGGCGTTGCCCGGGTCGACGTTGCGCGCCAGCACGACGCCGTCGATCGGCGCGCGGATCGCGGCCTTGCGCAGGTTGGTTTCGTCGGAGCTGAGCGTGGCGCCCGCTTCGGCCACGGCGGCCAGCGCGCTGGCCTCGGCGGCCTGGGCGCGGGCCAGCGCGGCGCGCGCGGCATCGAGTTCCAGCCGCGAAGGCACTTCGCCGCCGGAGCGGCGCGCCACGTCTTCCAGCCGCTCGAGCGCGGCGCGCACCTCGGCCAGCGTGGCGCGCGCCTGCTGCACCTGCGCCTCGGCGGCGGCCAACCCGGCGCGTGAGCGCTTGACCTGGTCGCTCAGGCGCGCGGTGTCGAGCTCGGCCAGCACCTGGCCGCGCTTGACGCGGGCGTTGACGTCGACGAGCACGCGCGCCACGGTGCCCGAGAGCTCGCTGCCCACGGCCACCAGCTGCGTCGGCTGCAGCGTGCCGTTGGCGGTGACGGTGACGGTGAGCGCGCCGCGAGTCACCGGCTGCGTCACGTAGCGCGGCGCGGCGGCCTGGCGCTGGTCGAGCCACCACCAGGTGGCCGCAGCGGCGGCCGCGAAGAGAACGAGGCCGATCCACACTGCCGGGCGGCGCCAGGGCGCGCGCGGCCGGCCGCCTTCGCCCAGCAGGTCGTCCAGGGCGGCGGTGGGCGCACGGGGTGTCGCGGACAGGTGGGATGTGGCAGCGGCGGTCCGCGCGGCGGGCTCCTGCGGTGCGCAGGCTTGCCGCGCCGGGTCGGCCGCCTCGGTGCTGCGGGCCGCGGTGCGCACGGTTTCGGGGGTGAGGGCTTCGTTCATGGACGGGGGTTCCGTTCGGGGGCAGACGCGCCGGCGTCGGCGGCCAAGGCGTCGGGGGTCCAGCCGCCTCCCAGCGCCTTGAACAGGCGCACGTGCTGCGTGGCGACCGCGGCCGTGGTCGTCGCCAGGGCGTCTTCGGCGGCGAGCAGCGTGCGCTGCGTCAGCAGCACGCTGGTGATGTCGACCAGGCCAGCGGCGTAGCGCTGCTCGGCCAGCGCGGCGGCACGGCGGGCGGCTGCGGCCGCGTCGTGCTGGCGGGCTTGCTGCTCGCCGGCGGCGCGCAGCGCGACCAGCGTGTCTTCTACCTCCTGCAATGCCGCCAGCACGGTGGCGCGGTGAATCACCTGCGCTTCGTCGAGCACCGCCTGCTGCGCCTGCACGCGCGCCCTCACGCGGCCGCCATCGAACAGCGGCCACTGGATGCCGGCCAGCAGCGAGGCCACGCCGGCACCGGGGTACAGCGCCGAGACGCCGAGCGCGGCGAGGCCGATCGAGCCCGACAGCTGCAGCGAAGGCAGCCGCTGGGCATCGACCTGCTCGACGCGCGCGATGGCGGCGCGCCAGCGTGACTCGGCGGCCGCGACATCGGCCCGCTGGCTCAGCACCGCGGCGGGGATCGCCAGCGCCAGCGACGCCGGCGCCGCGGGCAGCGGCGCCGCGGCAGCCAGCCGCGCATGCAGCGCGCCGGGCGCAACGCCGGTGAGCACGGCCAGCGCGTTCATCGCCTGCTCGATGCTCGCCTGCAGCGCCGGCAGCTGTGCCTGCGTCTGCGCGACGGTGGTGCGCTGCTGCTCGACGTCGAGCCGGTTGACGAGGCCGGCCTCCTCGCGCCACTGCGTCAGGCGCAGCGTGTGCTCCTGGCTGGCGAGGCTCGTCTGCGTGGTGACCAGCCGTGCCTGCGCGCTGCGCAGCTCGATGTAGGTGACGGCCACTTCCGCGGCCAGCGTCACCTGCGTCTGGCCGAGCGTGGCGGCGCTGGCGCGCAGGTCGGCCTCGGCGGCGCTGACGCCGGCGCGGCCGGCGCCCCACAGATCGACCTCCCAGGCGGCGTCGAAGCCGGCGCGGTACTGTCGCGTCGTGGCGCCACCTTCGGCGCGGCTGGCCTGCGCCGACGCGTTGGCGCCGAGCGTCGGCGTGAGGCCGGCGGCGGCGAGGTCGCGCGCCGCGCGCGCTTGGCGCAGGCGGGCGCGCGCTGCCTGCGCGTCGGTGGCCGCGTCGAGCGCGCGAGTGAGCAGCGCATCGAGCGTGGCGTCGCCGAAGCGCTGCCACCAAGCGGCGAGCGATGCGCCGCTGGCCTGCGGCAGCGAGCTGGTGTTCGCTGCCGCGCCCGCGCCCGCCGTGCCGGCGCTCGTGGTCGCGTTCGGCGCCAAGGCAGTCCACGCCGTTGGCACCGCGGGCGCGTTGAGCGTGGCAGCTGCTGCCGCCTCGGGCCGCGGCGACGCGCAGCCCGCCAGTACGGCGAGCAGGCCCGCGATAAGCAAGCCCTGGCCGCGGGACGGGACCCACCCTGCCGACTCAGCATCCATGGCAGGGTTTGTACGGAGATCGCTGTGCGCCGCCGTTGCGGCGACGCAAAGAATCCTTGCCGCGGCGCAGCGCTGGCCTCGCGGCGCCAGCCCGGCAGCCCGCCAGCCCGAGGTGCGTCCCAGCGGTCCCGCGGCTCAGCGGCCAGGGGCCTGGTGCCAGGGGCCAAGGGCCAAGGGCCAGCGCCGCCCCGGCCGCTACTGGAACGCCACCTCGGCGAAGCTGCGCAGCTTGCGGCTGTGCAGGCTGCCCGGCCGTTCCTGGCGCAGCAACTCCACCGCGCGCATGCCGATGCGCAGGTGCTGGTCCACCCGCTCGCGATAGAACGTGTTGGCCATGCCGGGCAGCTTGATCTCGCCATGCAGCGGCTTGTCGCTCACGCACAGCAGCGTGCCGTAGGGCACGCGGAAGCGGAAGCCGTTCGCCGCGATCGTTGCGCTCTCCATGTCGAGCGCGACCGCCCGGCTCTGGCTGAAGCGGCGCTCCGGGCCGGGGTGCGGAAGCAGCTCCCAGTTGCGGTTGTCGGTCGATGCCACGGTACCGGTGCGCAGGATGCGTTTCAACTCATAGCCCTTGAGCCGGGTGACATCGGCCACCGCCTGTTCGAGCGCCAGCTGCACTTCGGCCAGCGGCGGGATCGGTACCCACAGCGGCAGTTCCTCGTCGAGCACGTGGTCCTCGCGCACGTAACCGTGCGCGAGCACATAGTCGCCGAGTTGCTGGGTGTTGCGCAGACCCGCGCAGTGGCCGAGCATCAACCAGGCATGCGGGCGCAGAACGGCGATGTGATCGGTGATGTTCTTCGCGTTCGCCGGACCGATGCCGATGTTGACCATCGTGATCCCTGTGCGGTCAGGCCGCACCAGATGGTAGGCCGGCATCTGCGGCAGGCGCGCCGGGGCCGTGCCGAGTTCGTCGCCGGGCATCGCCTGCGAGCCGGCGCGGCGATGCACCACGTTGCCCGGTTCCACGAACGCCGCATACTCGCCCTTGCGGATCGCCATCTGTTCGCGACCGAGGCGGATGAACTCGTCGATGTAGAACTGGTAGTTCGTGAACAGCACGAAGTTCTGGAAGTGCTCCGGGGCGGTGCCGGTGTAGTGCCGCAGGCGGTGCAGCGAATAGTCCACCCGTGCGGCTGTGAACAGCGCGAGCGG
>JAEUPC010000154.1 GCA_016789865.1 Rubrivivax sp. | reverse complement strand
CATGGGCAAGCTGGTCGTTTCGCTCGACGGTGTGGTCATCAAGGAAGTCCAGATCACCAAGGACAAGACCACCCTGGGCCGCCGTCCCTACAACGACATCGTCATCGACAACCTCGCCGTCAGCGGCGAGCACGCGGTGCTGCAGATGGTGGGTGCCGACGTCTTCATCGAAGACCTCAACAGCACCAACGGCACCTACATCAACGGCAAGGCCATCAAGAAGCAGCTGCTGGCCCACAACGACACGGTGGAGATCGGCAAGTACAAGATCAAGTACCTCGTGGACGAGAGCGGCGACTACGAGAAGACGATGATCATGCGGCCCAAGGAAACCGCGCCGGTGGCGGCTCCGCCGCCGATGGGCGCAGGGCACCCGGCCCACGCCCCGCAAGTGCCAGTGGCGGGGCCGCCACCGGTTCTGCCGTCGGCGCTGATCAAGGTGCTCAATGGGCCGGCCGCAGGGCGCGAGGTGGCGCTGACCAAGGTGGTCACCACTGTGGGCAAGCCGGGCGTCCAGGTGGCTTCCATCACCAAGCGGCCCAACGGCTACACCTTCGCGCACGTGGAAGGCGCGCAGCGGCCGAACATCAATGGTGCGCCGCTGGTCGGCGACTCGGTGCCGCTGCGCAACGGCGACGTGATCGAGCTGGCCGGCACGCAGATGCAGTTCATCTACCGTTAGGCCAGAAGCGCTTCGCGCGCAGGCCTGACGCCGCGCGCCCGCGCGCCCGAGCGGACGCTTTGCGCCGCTGGGCTTGCGGGCGCCCCTTCGGGGCGGGCGCGGCCTGGGGTGCGCTCGGGGGAAATTCACGGGGCAGGGTCGGCCGTAGTGACGCGTGCTCCCGATTGAGCATGTAATGCGCAGCCTTGCCTTGCCGGGGCGGTGTGTTGCGCGGAGCATGCGCCGACCTTCCGGGCTGCCATCCCGCCTTCTCGCCTCCCATGCAGATCCGCGTCCTCGGATGTTCCGGCTCCATTGCCGCGGGCAGCCGCACCACGTCGTTCCTCGTCGGTGAGCACGTTCTCATCGACGCGGGCACGGGCGTGGGCGACCTGACGCTTGACGAGCTGGCGCGCATCGACCACATCTTCGTCACGCACTCGCACCTGGACCACGTGCTGTCCATCGGCCTGCTGGCCGACTGCGTGACCCGGCGGCGCGAGGCCGAGAGCCGCTCCCCGGTCCTGGTGCACGCGTTGCCGGCCACCATCGCCGCGATGAAGATGCACATCTTCAACGGCGTGATCTGGCCCGACTTTACCCGCTTGCCCACCGCCGACGCACCGGTGCTGGCCTTTCGGCCCATCGAGGTGGGCGACATCGTCAAGACCGCCGGCCACACCATCGAGGCGCTGAGCGCCGCACACACGGTGCCGGCCCTCGGCTACGCGGTGCACGGCAGCCAGGGCGCGTGGGTCTTCACCGGTGACACCGGGCCGAACGCGGCCCTGTGGGAACGCCTGGAGACGCTGCCAGTGCGCGCGCTGGTCATCGAGACCGCCTTCGGCGACGAGGAGGAGGAACTCGCCTCGATCAGCCGGCATCTGTGCCCTGCCACCCTGGGTGTGGAGCTCGCGCAGTTGCGCAGCCGCGACGCCGACGTCTACATCACCCACATCAAGCCGGGTGAAGTGGAGGCGGTGATGTCGCAGGTGGCAGCACTTGGCGCCCGCCATCGCATTGCCGCATTGAGCACGGGGCAGGTTTTTCACCTGCCGGACTGAGATCCATGGTCCCTCACGCTCCGAACCACGGTTCCGCCCAACCGCCCGCGGTTGACAGTTCGTGTCACTCCCCAACATTTCGGGGCTGCCCGATCAGAAAGGAGTGACACAGCGTGTCAGCGTCCGTGATATCGCACACAGGTGCACCGGCCTCGCACCTTGGCACGACCCCTGCGTCTTAGTCCCTACCCGTTTGCCACTTTCCACCTCTTGGGAGTTCCTCGAATGAAGCGCCGCATCCAGCAAGGTTTCACCCTGATCGAACTGATGATCGTCGTGGCGATCATCGGCATCCTGGCCGCCGTGGCCTTGCCTGCGTACCAGGACTACACGACGCGCGCCAAGGTCAGCGAGCTCATCGTGATGGCTTCGCCGGCCAAGCTGGCGGTCTCGGAGACCGCCTCATCGCTGGGCACGCTGGCCTCGGTCACCGCCTCCAACTCGGGCTACACCTTTCCCGGTGCGACGAAGCACGTCTCCAACATCGCCATCACCGACGCCACCGGCGTGATCACCGTCACTTCGGCGATTCCGAACGCCGGTGGCGCCATCACCCTCACGCCCAGCGTGGTGTCGGACGGTCAGCTCAAGTGGGCATGCACGGCCACGATCACCGCGAAATTCCTGCCGTCGGAGTGCCGCCCGTAACAGGCCAGCCGGACGGCCGACGCAAGCGCCGCGCCTGATGGCGCGGTTCTTGCGTGTTTGAGGTTGTCGACAACACCTTCAGCGGAGCTTGGACATGAACCGTCGCATCGCGCAGGGCTTCACCCTGATCGAACTGATGATCGTCGTGGCGATCATCGGCATCCTGGCCGCGGTCGCGCTGCCGGCCTACCAGGACTACACGACCCGGGCCAAGGTCAGCGAACTGATCGTCATGGCTTCGCCGGCCAAGCTGGCAGTGGCCGAGACGGCCTCGTCGCTGGGGGCCCTGGGCTCCGTCACGGCCTCGAACTCCGGCTACACGTTCCCGGGCGCCACCAAGCATGTTTCCGCCATCGCGATCACCGACGCGACCGGTGTGATCACGGTGACGTCCGCGATCCCGAACGCTGGCGGCACGATCACGCTCACGCCGACGGCCGTGGCCGGCACCGGCCAGCTGAAATGGGCCTGCACCTCGTCGATCACGGCCAAGTTCCTGCCGTCGGAGTGCCGCCCGTAGGCGAGCCGATCTTGGCGGGCGCCATCGCGCCAGCCGAGAAGAGGGGCGGCGAGAGCCGCCCCTTTCTCGTTCCAGGGCCTGCAGGCCCTCACATATCTGCGGCGCCCGGCATCTGGTGGCAGACCTGGGCCGTGCTCGCCGCCGTTCCGTGGCTTCTGCCAACCCGCACGGCGCCCTGGGCCACCTTCTACGCCGAGGCGCTGGCCGCCGCGGTCTGGCTGGTGCTCGCGGCAGGTTGCATCGCGCGCGATCGGCCTCTCGAAAGGGCGCCGCCTTGCGGCATCGATGGCCCGGCTGCTATGGCGCTCGCACTCGTGGCCTGGTCTGCCTTCCAGGCGGCAATCGGTCGGCTGGTCTTCCCCAGCGAAGTGTCGATGGCCCTGGTGTACCTGTGCGCCTTCGGCGGCGCGATGGTGCTGGGCCGCCGCTGCCGTGAGGAGATCGGCTCGCGCTTTGCCGATCTCCTCTGGGCGGGTCTTCTGGGCGCGGCCTTGCTGTCGGCGGGTTTCGGCGTGGGCCAATGGCTGCAGGTCGAGCCCTTGGGCTGGCTGACGCCGCTGGCTGACATCGACGGCCGCGCGATCGCCAACGTCGGCCAGGCGAACAACCTCGCAACTCTGCTGTGCTGGGGGCTGGTCGGCCTGTGGTGGGCACACCGAACCGGCCGCATCGGCGCGCCCGTCGGCGTGCTCGCAGCCGCGTGGCTTGTCTTCGCCCTGGCGCTGACTCAATCCCGTACGCCCTGGATCGGCGTCTTCGTGCTCCTCGCGGTCGCCGTCGTCGGCCGCCGTTGGACAGGGGGATGGAAGATGGTCGGCGCGCTCGCAGCGCTGGCCGTCTTCTACGTGGCCTCCTGGCTGACGATGCTGGCCGTCAGTGAAGCGCTCGGCCTGATCCCGCCGCGTGACGCTGCCGACCAGGCGTCGGCCGGCTTTCGCCCCGTGATCTGGTCCATCGCGCTGCAGGCGATCGGCGAGCGCCCATGGCTGGGATGGGGCTGGAACCAATTCATCGTCGCCTGGGTAGAGCTCGCCCCGGGCCGCCTGCCCAGGCCAAGCCTCAACGGGTACACCCACAACCTGGCGCTGGACCTGCTCGCAAGCAGTGGCGTGGTCGTCGGCACCCTCGCGATGGCGACGCTGCTGGTCTGGGCGTGGCGCGCCGTGCGCGCCGCGCGCTCGGCCGAGGAATGGCTGCTGCTGGCAGGGGTGGGTGTGTTCGGCGTGCACGCAATGCTCGAGCTGCCGCACGCCTATCTCACCATGCTGCTGCCGCTGGCCGCCATGATGGGCGCGTTGTCGGCCTCAGGCGCTGCCCGCCCCATCGCGCGGGTGTCGATATGGTGGCTGCTGGTCGCCGTGCTTGCCTTCTCCGGCCTGCTGGCGTTGACCGTGCGCGACTACCTTGGCATCGAGGCCGACCAGCGCGCCTTGCGCCTGCGCGATGCCGGCATCCTGGCGCGTGCGCCGCACGTGCCCTCCGAACCCATCGTGCTGCGCTGGCTGGCCGAGGCCGAAGCGGCGCTCATGCCGGCCACCGACGTGGCAGGCTCGCTGTCGCCTGCCGACCTGCAAAGGCTGCGGGCCGCCCTGGCGCGGTTCCCGAGCGCCGGGGGCCTGGCCCGCTACGCGCAGGCCTCGGCGCTGCGCGGCCACTTCGAGGAATCGCGTTGGGCCCTGCACACGTTGTGTGGCTTGCATCGGCACAACGTGTGCACCAGCGCGCTGCAGGAGTGGGGTGTCTTCGTTGCCCGGCACCCGGCTGCGGCGGCCGTGCCGTTGCCCGCCCGCCCGGTGCGGCCCGCCGCTACACAGACCCCTACCTAGACAGCCAGCCAGTCAGGTCAGATGAGGGCATCTTGGTACGAGCTCGCCGTGGCCGGCGCGGCCCGGCCCGCCCATCTTCGCAGCGCCTGGCACAGCCGCTGGCATCTCCCCCATCGCCGCGCAGAAACAGCAGCCCGTCGGTGGCGCGCAGCCGGCGGCTCACCTCGCGACCGAGATTCATCTGCAAGAGCGTGAACTGCTGGTCGGCTTGTTGCAGCCGCAGCATTTCCTCCGGGCCGAATTCGATGGCCAGGCACGGCGTGAGCGCGCGCACCGAGGCGCTGGGCGGGCGCAGGGCCATCAGCGCCATCTCGCCGAAGCAGTCGCCGGGGCCGAAGCGGTTCAGCTCCACCAGCTGCTGCAGTGCAGCCTCGCCAAGCGCGCCGAACGCCGGCATGCGCTGCAGCAGTTCGGCGCGGCGCGCGTCCATCATGTGAGCAAGGCGCCGACTCGGCTCGGCGCGTCTATGCGAGCCTCTTGAAACGCAACCCGGCGAAGCGCTCGAAGTCACGATCGAAGCTCATCAGCGTCGCTGCGTTTTCGATGGCGAGCGCCGCGAAGTGCGCGTCGGACACGATAGGCCCGCCGATGCCCAGTGCGACCAGCAGGCGCCTGAGCAAGCCTTCGTGCTGCGCGCCGGGGTGGACCAGCACGGCCGCGGGATGATCGGTCCACGCATGGACCACGTCCATCGCCTGCTCCACCTCGAGCGGCCGCGGCAGGATGCCGCTGCGGGTGGCAAGCCTCACGAAGCCGAGCAATGCAGGCCAGGCCAGAGCCACCGGGCCGCGCTGATAAGCATCGTGCAGGGCCGCGTGCGCCACCTCGTGCTGTGGCACGCGGCCGGCTGGCTGAACAGCCGGGGGCGCGGCCACCTTGTTCAGGCAGCGTGCTCACCCGCCCAGCCAGACCTTGAAGTCCGCCGCGCGCTCCTGGCTGACGAGGACGTCGCCGGGCAGCGCCGGCCTCAGCTCCACCTTCAGCCGCCCCTTGCCGGCGGCGACGAAGCGCACCACGGCCTCGGCGGCCACGAGCAGCTGGCGGTTGACGCGAAAGAAGCGCGCCGGGTCGAGCTCGGCTTCGAGCTCGGCAAGCGTGCCTTCCAGCAGGCACCGCTGGCCTTGCGCATCCACAGCGAAGCTGAGCTTGTCCACCGACACCACGTAGGCCAGCCTGGCGACCGGCAGGGTGACGAACTCGTTGCCTTTGCGGCCGAGCAGGCGCTCGCGAAAGGGCGCGGCCGATGCGGCTGATGCGGCCGCTGCGGCGGACGCGGCCGGCGCCGCAGCGCCGCGCTGGCCCAGCACCCGAGCCACGTCCGCACCGAAGTGCGCGCGCAGGCGCTGCAGCTTGCCCAGGGCCGCGGCCAGCGCTTCGTCGGTGACGGGCTTGAGCAGATAGTCCACCGCCAGCGCGCGAAAGGCATCGATGGCGAACCGGTCGTAGGCCGTGGTGAAGATGGTGGGCACGGTCAGCGGCGCGCGTTCGAAGAGTTCGAGCGAGAGGCCATCGGCCAGCTGGATGTCCAGCAGCAGCAGCCCCGGTGCAGGGTTCGCCGCCAACCAGGCCAGCGTGCCGCGCACGCTGTCGGCATGGCCGCGCACGCGCACCTGTGGCGCCGTGCGGGCCGGCGTGGCCAGCAGCCGCTCGAGGGCCGGCGGCTCGTCCTCGGCGATGAAGGCATCGATGGAGACTTCAGGGCCGGTGGCGGTTTTCATGGTGGCGACCTCGAGTCGATGGGCAACAGCGGCACCCGCACTTCGAAGTGCCCGTCGCGCTCCACCCGCTCGAGCGGCCGGCCCGTCAGCAGGCGGCAGCGTTCGGCGAGGTTGGCCAGGCCGACACCGGCCGAAGGCAGCGCGCTGCGGCGCGAGCGCCGCGGGTTGGCCACGTTGAGCAGGCCTTCGCCCAGGGCCAGCGTCAGCGGCAGCGGCTCGGCAGCGCTGGCCCGGTTGTGCTTGACGGCATTCTCGAGCAGCCCTTGCAGCGCCATCGGCACCACCTGCCAACGTGCCGCGCCGGCCTGCACTTCATCCGCACCCACCAGCGGCAGCACCGCCGGGCCGAAGCGCAGCTCGAGCAACCGGTGGTAGCGGCGCAGAAAGGCCAGCTCCTCGGCCAGCGGCACCAGGTCGCGCCGGCGGATGTCGAGCACGTAGCGGTAGACCTCGGCCAGCGTGTCGCAGAACTCGCGTGCGCGCTGCGCATCCTGCGTCACCAGATGGCCGAGCGTGTTCAGGCTGTTGAAGAGAAAGTGCGGATCGACCTGGGCCTCGAGCGCGGCCAGCTCGGCCTGCGCGCGCAGCCGTTCGAGCCGCTCCACGCGCACGAAATCGGACTCGCGCTCGCGGATGAGGAACATCGTTTCGTAGGCGTGGGTGACGAAGAGCACGCACACCACGTTGGTCATCACCACCAGCTGCAGGGCTTGGGTGTCCACGGGCAAGCCAGCCAGCGCGAACCAGGCCAGCAACCCGCCCACCGTGACCGGCACCGTGTACAGGACATTGGCCGCCACCAGCATGGAGAGCTTGCGCAGCGGATGGCTGAACCAGTCCAGGTGTTCGCGCTGCCTGAACAGCAGCCAGCGGTTGCCCAGCCAGATGGCGGCGGCCAGGCCGACGAAGAGCGCCGCTCCCACCCAGTACAGGCGTTCGCGCGGGGTGTGCGGGCCGTACAAGCCCGTGAGCCAGGGGATGGCAAGCCCGAAGCCCGGAATGCCCACGGCCATGACCGCAAGGTCGTTCATCCGCACCGGCGCGGCGGCGACTGGCGCCGCCCCGAGGGCCGGCGAGCTGGGCAGCGCGGAGTCCGGGTTCGGCAAGGCGGTGTGCGGTTTCGGTGGCGCGGGGCTGGCCGGCCGGCGCCGGCGGGCGCCATGCTGGCGCCCTGGACGTTACCTCGCAGGAGCGGGTCATGGAGGCAGTGCAGATCAACGTGGTGGCAGCGCTGGCGGCGGCGCTGTTGAGTTTCCTGATCGGCGGCTTGTGGTATTCGCCGCTGCTCTTCGCCAACGTCTGGATGAAGGAGGCCGGCCTCACCGAGGCGCAAACCAAGGCCGCGCCGATGGGCCGCATCTTCGGCCTGGCCGCGCTGGCTTCGGTGGTGATGAGCTTCAACCTGGCGGCCTTCATCGGACCGAAGGCGAGCCTCGCGTTCGGCCTCTTCGCCGGCGCGGCGGCTGGCCTGGGCTGGGTGGCGATGTCGCTGGGCGTGATCTACCTGTTCGAACAGCGCTCGCTCAGGCTGTGGCTCATCAACAGCGGCTACCAGGTGGTTTCGTATACGCTGATGGGCGGGCTGCTGGGGGTGTGGAAATGATCGAGGCGATGGTGGGTTGGGCAAAGGGTGCGACGCGGCTGGCCGCAATCACGGCCGCGGCCTCGTTGGGCGCAACGATGGCGCAGGCCGAGGTCACGCAGGTGTCGGCGCAAGGCTTCACGGTGGTGATCGCGCACACCGTGGAGAGCGACCCGGACCGCGTGTGGCAGGCCTTCACGCAGCTGCCGCAGTGGTGGAACAACCAGCACACCTGGTCGGGGCAGGCCGCCAACATGAGCCTCGAGGCGCAAGCCGGCGGCTGCTGGTGTGAGCGCTGGGGCAACGGCCAGTCGGTGATGCACGGCCAGGTGGTGATGGTGCAGCCGGGTTCGGCGCTGCGCCTGAATGCCTGGCTGGGGCCGCTGCAGGAGTTGGCGGTGGCCGGCGTCATCACCTTCGGCACCGTGCGCCGCGACGGCGCCACGCGGCTGCGCGTGACCTACCGCGTGGCCGGCGCGCCCGAGGCCGGCTTCGAAAAACTCGCGCCGGTGGTCGACCGCGTGCTGAGCGAGCAGGTGGCGCGGCTGAAGAAATTCATCGAGACCGGCAAGGCGGAGTGAGTCAGTCAGTCAGTCAGGCGTACAGGCTGCCGCCTAGCTAGCGCGCGGCACTCGCGGGCCCTGCTGGCGCAGGTGCCGCGAGCGCCGGGCTGAGCGCTTGATACCACAGCAGTCGAACCCAGGCCTCCTTGCGCTCGCCGGCGGGCAGCTGCTCGGCCTGCGAGCCGAGAACGCGCAGCGCATCGAGCCTTCGACCCTTGACGATCAGCCCGGTCGTCGCCACCTGCGTGAGCACGATGCGGGCATGTGGGGCGTGCGCCACGGGTCCGGCCAGCAAGTCGATCGCCAGTTCGCTCGCCTCGACCCAACGCCCGCGCGCCACCCGTTCGAACATCTCCAGCCAACGCGCCTCGTCGGCACTGCGGCCGCGCGCGCAAGGCGAATCCCGGACTGCCCGCCACAGCGCCACAGCGCGGGCTTCGTCGAGATAGGGCAGCGTGTCGGCGGCGAAGCGCACCACGGTGTCCCACGGGGCTTGCGCCACTTGTGGCACGTGGCACGCGAACAGTCGGTTGCGCACGCCGGCAACCAGCGCCAGGTCGGGTGCGTAGGAAGCGTCGGACGGCGGCGCGCGGCCCTCCATGACGGCGGCGGCCAGCAGGCTCGCGTGCACGTACGGCCCCTCGCGCGGGCTCACAGCCGTGGGCGCCCAGCGTTCGGCGTCCGCGCCCGCGGGCGCGGCAAAGCGCGCCACGCCGTCGAAAGCCCTGAGCGAGGGCACCTCGGTCATGTGCAGCATCGTCAGCGGGCTCGCATCGGCACGCAGGTAGCGGGCCTGCAGCCCGCCCACATCCACCAACGGGAAGAAGTCGGCGTTGGCCGGCACGCCGTAGCTGGTCATCACCGGGCCGAGCGTGCGGTGGTTGCTGACAAACTGCATCGCCAGGTGCTGCTCCGACGCGATGCCCACGCGCGCCAGCGCCGCCTTGACCGCCGGCATGTCGAACACCGCCTTCGAGCGCGCCGGCAACTGCCCATCGGCCCCCGCCACGATGATCATGTCCCCCGGCGACGCCATGTACACCGAGTAGGCCGGGAAGCTCTGCGCCAAGGCGCCGAACACCGAGGCCACCAGCTCCGGGGAGATCTCGTAGACATGGATCCACTGCACCAGCAGCCCGTCGGGCTTCAGGTGCGTCTTCACGCGTGCGTAGAACTCTTCGGTGAACAGGCTGGCGATGCCGCTGATCCACGGGTTGGAAGGCTCCGAGACGATGACGTCGTAGCGCCGCTGCCCGCGCGAGAAGAAGGCCTTGGCGTCGTCGATGACGATGTGGTGCCGCGGGTCGGAGTAGGCGGCCTCGTTGGCCGGGCGCAGGTGCCGGGCCCCTTCGACGATGGCGCGCTCGATCTCGATGGTGTCCAGCCGCTTCAGGTGCGGCGAGCCGAGCAGCGTGGCGCTGCTCAGGCCCGTGCCGAAACCGATCACCGCCACTTCCTCGGCGCGTGGCCGGTAGGCCAGCGGCAGCGCGCCGGTCAGCACCATCGTCGCCTCGTCGCGCGTGGCCGGCCGGCCGGCCTGCATCTGGATGCCGCCGTCGCTCTTGCCGTTGGTCGACACCGACACCACGCCGGAAGCGAAGCGCGCGATCTGCACCGTCGCGGTCTTGCCGTCCCGGGCGAACAGGATCTCGGTGCCCGCCTCCAGCGAGCTCAGGCCGCCGCGATAGACCCCCGAGCCCATGCGCAGCGGGTCGAAGCGCACGAGCACCGGCGTCGCGCAGACCGCCGCCACCGAGGCGGCCGCCAGCACGCGCAAGCCGGGCCGCAGCACCGGTTCGAGCCGATAGCGGCGCGCCAGCAGCACGAGCCCGAGCACGATGTCGATCGCCGCACCCACCGCCATCGTGTTCTTCAGCCCCAACCCCGGCATCAACAGGTGCACGGTGAGCAGCACGCCGGCGATGGCGCCCAGCGTGTTGGCTGCGTAGGTCTGGCCGAGGGCGCGTTCGCCGCTGCCGTGGCGGTACAGGTGGCTGGTGATCAGCGGCAGCGTCATGCCGGCACAGAAGGTGGCCGGCAGCATCACCGCCAGCGCCACCGCGGTGAGCGCCAGCGTGTACAGCACGAACCCCTCTTCGCTGCGCGCCAGCCCCGACATCAGCCAGGCCATCGCGTCGAAGGTGTGGTTGTAAAGCGGCACGGTGGCCAGCGCGAGCACGCCCATCGCCATCTGCACCACTGCCAGCACCGTGAGCGTGCGCGGGCCG
The DNA here is from genome assembly GCA_016789865.1 of Rubrivivax sp. Classification (GTDB taxonomy): domain Bacteria; phylum Pseudomonadota; class Gammaproteobacteria; order Burkholderiales; family Burkholderiaceae_C; genus Rubrivivax. The sequence goes on along the minus strand of JAEUPC010000154.1, from coordinate 13,168 downwards.
ATGCGCTCGATGCGCGTGCGGATCCACCAGCCGCCCAGCGCCAGCCCGAGGATGAAGCTGGCCAGCATGATCTCGAACGAGTGCGTGGCGCTGCTGAGCACCATCGACAGCATGCGGATCCAGGCGATCTCGTAGATGAACGACGACAGCCCGGTCAGCATCGACACCCACAGCAGCGTGCGCGTGAAGGCGCGCTCGGCCGGTGCGTCGGACAAGGCGGGTTCTGCGGGGCGCACGCCCGTCGCCACCGAAGTGGGGGTGGCGTTCGCCGCGGCCGCCGCGGCAGGTGCGGCCGATGCGGCCGACGCGGGCGATGTCGCCGCGGCGCCCGCGCACGGCGGCTTGCCAAGGAAGTACACGGCCAGCGCCAGCAGCACGTTGCCCAGCCCCGCGGTCAACAGCGCCCCGGGCAGCCCGACCCACGGAATCAGCACGAAGCCGCTGGCCAGCACGCCCACCACCGCGCCGATGCTGTTCAGGAAGTACAGCAGCGCCAGCTGCCGCCCGGGCGTTTGCGGTGCCAGTCGCAGGATGCCGCCGGTCATCAACGGAAAGGTCGTGCCCAGCAGCATGGACTGCGGCAGGATCATCGCGGTGGCCAGCACCCACTGCGAGGCGCAGAAGCCCTCGGGCGCGCAGGTGCCCGGCAGCAGGCTCTCGTAGGCCCACCCCACGATGTGGCCGAACAGCGGGTGGAAGGCCAGCGCGGTGGCGCCGATCACCAACTCCACCAGCGCATAGCCCCAAAGCAGGTTGGGGATGCGCGCCGTGAAGCGCGAGACCAACCAGGCCCCCAGCCCCATGCCGCCCATGAACACCGCCAGCACCAGCGACTGCGCATAGGCGGCGTGCCCGACGAACAGCTTCAGGTAGTGCGACCAGATCGACTCGTAGATCAGGCCGCAGAAGCCCGACAGCGCGAACAGGGCCTGCAGGGCGATCAAGCGCTTGTTCATCATTCGGGGTCGGGTCCTCGATATCGGGCAGCCGCGCACTGTAGGGGCCTCGCGCCGTGGTGGGTCAGGCAAGACCGCACGTTCGCCCTGGCGCCTTCGGCCCCGGCCCGGCGACCGGCCGCGTGTTTGTGCCGGCAGGCGGCGCAGGTAGCATGCGCGCCGCCGACAACCGCACGCCCGCATCGCCGCCCTCCCCGTGGCCGCCGCTCCCCTGGCCGCCTTAGCGCCCCGCGAACCCCGACTGGCCATGCTCATGGCCCTGGCGGCGGCGGCCGCGCCCTCGCTGCTGGCCTACAACAAATCGCCGTCGCCAACCTTCTTGAACCAGGCGCTGGCGCTGGGCTTGTGGGCATCGTTCGTGCTGGTCTGCGTGCCCCGGCACACGGGGCGCGAAGCCTGGCCGCTGGCCGCCGCGCTCGGCGTTGCAGCGGTGGCGGCGCTCGGTTCCTGGGGGCCGGGCGCGCTGCCTTCGAGCCTGGCCGTCTCGGCGCTGGGCATGCTGGCTGCCGCTGCGGTGTTTGCCTGGGCCGGCGCGGCGGCCCGCACGGCGCCCGGCAGCGACGGCCTGGTCGCCGCATTCGCCGCCGGGTGGGTGGTCTCGGGCCTGCTCAACTTGCTGGTCGCCGGGGTCCAGGTGTTTGCGCCGGCCCTGGCCGACGGAGACTTCATCGCCAGCAGCAACCTGCCCGGCCGCGCCGTGGGCAACCTGCGCCAGCCCAACCACCTGAGCAGCCTGCTGTTGTGGTCGGTGCTGGCCACCGTGGCGCTGCTCGAGATGCGCCGGCTCGGCCACCGCCTGGCCGCCGTCTTGGTGGGGCTGTTCGTCTTCGGTGTGGTGCTCACCGCATCGCGCACCGGCGTGATCAGCGTCGGCTTGCTGGCGCTGTGGGCCGTGCTCGACCGCCGGCTGGCGCCGCGCACGCGCTGGCTGCTGCTGGCCGCGCCGCTGGTGTACGCCGTGGCCTGGGCCGGCATGGCCCAATGGGCCGAAGCGACCCGGCAGGCCTTCGGTGGCGTGAGCCGCATCAGCGAGGACATGGGCAGCGGCGTCGACTACTCCGGCTCGCGATTCACGATCTGGTGGCACACCCTGGCGCTGATCAAGGACTCGCCGTGGCTGGGCGTCGGGTTCGGCGAATTCAACTTCGCGTGGACGCTGACGGCCTTCCCGACTCGGCCCAAGGCCTTCTTCGACCACACGCACAACCTGCCCTTGCAGGTGGCGGTGGAGCTGGGCCTGCCGTTGGCCGCAGCCGTGATGGCTTTGCTGCTGCTCGGGCTTTGGCGCGCCGCGCGCCGCGGCTGGACCGCTGCCAGCGGCGATGCGGGCGGCGCCGCGGCCCGCGCCGGCGTGGCGATGGTGGTGATGATCGGCCTGCACAGCCTGCTGGAATATCCGCTGTGGTACGCCTACTTCCTGCTGCCTACGGCGTGGGTGTGGGGCTTTGCGCTCGGGCCAGGTGCCGCCCGGGCCGCGGTCACGGGCATGCCCGATGCATCATCGCCCTCGGCCGCCGCGGGGGCCCGCACCGCAGGGGCGGCGCGGCGCCCCCGGGCGGTCGCACCGGCCGCCCTGGCGCTCAACCTCGGCGCGGTGGCCGTGCTCGTCGGTGCCGCCTTGGCGGTCGCCGACTACACCCGGGTCACCGCCATCTTCAGCTCGGCCGATGGCGCCGCGCCGCTGGCCCAGCGCATCGAGGCCGGCCGGCGCAGCGTGTTCTTCTCGCACCATGCCGACTACGCTGCAGTGACCTCGGGCCTGCCGATGCAGGACGCCGCGGCGAGCTTCGCCAACACCACGCACTACCTGCTCGACGGCCGCTTGATGATCGCCTGGGCCGAGTGGCACGAGGCCGAGGGCCGGCCCGACCATGCGCGCCACCTTGCGGCGCGGCTGCGCGAGTTCCGCTCGCCGGACGCCGAGGAGTTCTTCGCCGCCTGCCCCGAGCGCCCGCTGCCCGCGGCCGAGGCCGTGGGGCAGCCCTTCCAGTGCCAGAGCGCGGCACGCGCGCCGCACTGGCGCGAGTTCCTCCGGCGCTGACGCCCGGACGGGATCAACGCACCCTAGAGCTTCACCATCACGTGCCGCGGCACCGTGTAGTCCTCCAGCGCATAGAGGCTCATGTCCTTGCCGTAGCCGCTGCTCTTCAAGCCGCCATGCGGCATCTCGTTGACGAGCATGAAGTGCGTGTTGATCCACGTGCAGCCGTACTGCAGCTTCTTGGCCACCCGCATCGCGCGGCCCACGTCCTGCGTCCACACGCTCGAGGCGAGGCCGTAGTCGCTGTCGTTGGCCCAGGCGATGGCCTGCTCGGGGTCGGTGAAGCGCGTGAGGCTGACCACCGGCCCGAACACCTCGCGCTTGACGATCTCGTCTTCCTGCCGCGCGCCGGCGACCACGGTCGGCTCGTAGAAGAAGCCCGAGCCCGAGGGGCCGCCCCACGCCTTGCCGCCGGTGGTGATCTCCATGTGGCCGGCCATCTGCGCACGCTCGACAAAACTGGCCACGCGGTTGCGCTGGCGGTCGCTGATCAGCGGGCCGAACTCGACGTCGGCCTCGTCCTGCAGACCGACCTTGATGCTCTTCACCGCGCTGGTGAGGTCGGCGGTGAGCTTGTCGTAGATCTTCGCGCCGGCGTAGATGCGGCAGGCGGCGGTGCAGTCCTGCCCGGCGTTGTAGTAGCCGAAGACGCGCAGCCCTTCGACCACCGCGTTCAGGTCGGCATCGTCGAACACGATCACCGGTGCCTTGCCGCCAAGTTCGAGGTGCGTGCGCTTGAGCGTGCCGCTGGCGGCCTGCAGGATCTTGCGGCCGGTGGCCACGTCGCCGGTGAGGCTGACCATCGCCACCTTCGGGTGTTCCACCAGCGGCTGGCCCACCGTGGCACCGCGGCCGGTGATGACGTTGAGCACGCCTTTGGGAAGGATGTCGGCGGCCACCTGCGCCAGGAGCAGCGTCGACAGCGGCGTCTGCTCGCTCGGCTTGATGACCACCGTGTTGCCGGCGGCCAGCGCCGGCGCGGTCTTCCACGCCGCCATCAAGAGCGGGTAGTTCCACGGCGCGATCGAGCCCACCACGCCCACCGGGTCGCGGCGGATCATGCTGGTGTGGCCCGCCAGGTACTCGCCGGCCAGCGGCCCGTGCAGCGTGCGCGTGGCGCCGGCGAAGAAGCGGAAGCAGTCGGCGATGGCCGGAATCTCGTCGCCCAGCGCACGCGCGTACGGCTTGCCGCAGTTCAGCGACTCCAGCCGCGCGAATTCTTCGCCGCGCGCCTCGATGGCGTCGGCCAGCTTGAGCAGCAGGCGCGAACGCTCCATCGGCGTCGTCTCGCTCCAGCTCTCGAACGCGCGGTGCGCGGCCGAAACGGCCTTGTGCACCTGGTCGGGGCTGGCCTCTGGCAGGCTGACCAGCAGCGCGCCGGTGGCCGGGTTGAGCACACGTTCGGCCTCGCCTTCGCCCGCGACGAAGGCGCCGTCGATGAACAGTTGCGTGGGCAGGTTCGCAGGGGTCGTCATGGCGGGGTCCTCTCTTGGGTCGAATCGAAAGAAAAAGTCGAACAGAGATGTCGAACAGGTCAGCGGTGCGCCGGCTCGTCGGCTCGCGTGAACCAGTAGGCCAGCAGGATGGGGATGAAGGTCAAAGCGATGATCACCACCGCCACCACGTTGGTGACCGGCCGCTGCCGCGGCCGAATGAGCTCCTGCAGCATCCAGATCGGCAGCGTCGTCTGCTGCCCGGCGGTGAAGGTGGTGACGATCACCTCGTCGAAGCTGAGCGCAAACGCCAGCAGCGCGCCGGCCAGCAGCGCGCTGCCCAGCTGCGGCAAGATGACGTAGCGCAGCGTCTGGAAGCCGTCGGCGCCGAGGTCCATGCTGGCCTCGATGAGATTGGGGTTCAAACGCCGCAGCCGCGCCACCGCGTTGTTGAACACCACCACCACGCAGAAGGTGGCGTGGCCGATCACGATGGTCCAGAACGAGAACGGAATCTCGAGCGTGTGATAGGCCGAGCGCAACGCGATGCCGGTGATGATGCCCGGCAGCGCGATCGGCAAGATGAGCAACAGCGAGATCACGTCGCGGCCGAAGAACTTCGCGCGCGCCAATGCTCCGGCGGCCAGCGCGCCGAGCACGAGCGCCAGGGCCGTGCTCCACAGCGCCACTTCCACCGACAGCTTGATGGCCGCCCACACGTCTTCGCGCTCCCACGCGACGCCGAACCACTGCGTGGTGAGTGCCGGCGGCGGAAAGACGTAGCTCTTGTCCTCGGCGCTGAAGGCGTACAGGATGATCAGCGCCAGCGGCACGTGCAGGAACAGCACCACCGCCGCAGCTGCGGTCTTGAGCGCCCAGTTCGCCGACGCGTGACTCGGCATCACTGCCACCACATGGCCAACCGGCCGCCGCTCTGCCGGCTTTGCCGGGCCGCTGGCGGCGCCCCCTGGGGGGAGGCGGCCGAAGGCCGCCTCGGGGGGAGCCTATAACGCATCGAACGCCCCCTTCTTCTTGGCCAGCCAGAGATAGATGCCGATGACGACGATCGGCACCAGCGAGAACGCCGCGGCGAACGGGATGTTGCCGGCCACGCCCTGCTGCCGATAGACGATCTGGCCGATGTAGAGCGTCGAGTCGCCGATGACCTGCGGAATGATGTAGTCGCCCAGCGTCAGCGAGAACGTGAAGATCGAGCCGGCCGCGATGCCCGGCATCGCCAGCGGCAGGATCACCTTGCGCAACGTCATCGCCGGGCCCGCGCCGAGGTCGGCACTGGCTTCCAGCGTGGAAGGCGGGATGCGTTCGATCGCCGCCATCACCGGCAGGATCATGAACGGCAGCCACATGTACACGAACACGACGAAGGTGCCCAGCGTCGAGAAGCTGAGCGACGGGCCGCCGATCACCGGCGTGGCCAGCACCGCGTCGAGCAGCCACGTCAGGTGCAGCTGCTGCGCCACCCACGAGATGGCGCCTTCCTTGGCCAGCAGCAGCTTCCACGCATACAGGCGCACGAGATAGCTGCTCCACAGCGGCAGCATCACGGCGATGTAGAGCAAGGCCTTGGTCCAGCCACGGGCGTGGCGCGCCATGTAGTAGGCCAACGGCAGTGCGAGCACGGTGCAGGCCAGCGTCACGGCGATGGCCATGCCGATGGTGCGCCGCGCGGCGTCGAGATTCGCGCCGTCGAACAGGGCGAAGAAGTTCGTGAACCCGACCTCGCGCACCACCTGGCCGGTGAAGTCGTCGAGCCGGAAGAAGGCATTGGCCAGCAGCGCAAACAGGCTGCCGAGGTAGACGATGCCGAACCACAGCAGCGTGGGCGCCAGCAGCGCCAGCAGCAGCAGGCCGCGGCGGGTGTAGAGCAGGTCGGACAGCCGACGCAGCACGCCACGTGATGGCGGCAACGGCAAGGCGGCGGCGGTGCTCATGGCGGCGTGAAGTCGATCGGACTCGATCGGGCGGGGTCAGGCGCGGGCCGGGCGCAAGTGTTCGTGAGCGATCGTGATCGGCGTGCGGCGATTCGGCGGAAGAAAGGCCGCCTAGCCGAGCGCGTGCACCGCGCCGGCATCCCAATGCAGATGTACCCGCTGCCCGGTCTCGGGCATCGCCAGCCCGCGGCCCGAGGGCAGATCGGCCTGCACACGCGTGCCGCTGGTCTCGACCTTCACGCGTGTGAAAGCGCCGAAGTACTGCACCTCGCTCACTTCGCCACTGGCTCGCGCGCCCTCGTCGTTGCCGGTGGTGATGCGCTCGGGCCGCAGCATCGCCTGCGCGTGGCCGGTGAGCGCGCGGGCCGCATCGCCTTCCAGCACGTTGGCCGCGCCGACGAAGTGCGCCACGAAGCGCGTGGCCGGCGCGTCGTACACCGCGTGCGGCGAGCCCACCTGCTCCAGCCGGCCGGCGTTGAAGATGCCGATGCGGTCGCTCATCGACAACGCCTCGTGCTGGTCGTGCGTGATGAACAGGAACGTGATGCCCAGCCGGCGCTGCAGCGCCTTCAGCTCGCTTTGCATCTGCTCGCGAAGCTTCAAGTCGAGCGCGCCCAGCGGTTCGTCCAGCAGCAGCACCTGCGGCTGGCCGATCAGCGCGCGCGCCAGCGCCACGCGCTGGCGTTGGCCGCCGGAAAGCTGCGCCGGCCGCCGCTCCCCGACACCCGGCAGTTGCACGAGCGCCAGCAACTCGTCGGCACGGCGCTCGCGCTCGCTTCGTTCCACCTTGCGAACCATCAGTGGGTAGGCCACGTTCTCGCGGATGGTCATGTGCGGGAACAGCGCGTAGTCCTGGAACACCGTGTTCACCGCGCGCGCGTACGGCGGCGCGCGCGTCACGTCCTGCCCGCCGATCAGCACGCGCCCGCCGGTCGGCAGCGTGAAGCCGCCGATCATGCGCAGCACCGTGGTCTTGCCCGAGCCGCTGGGCCCCAGCAGGGTGAAGAACTCGCCGGCGTCGATGGTGAGATCGACATGCTCCACGGCGCGGACCGCGCCCGCGCCGTGGCCGAAGGTGCAACTGACGCCGTCGAGTGTGACGGCCGCGGTCATGAACGACTCAGCGGCCGCCCAGCACGGCGATGTAGTCCGTCACCCAGCGGTGGTAAGGCACGCAACCGGCGCTCTGGCTCTTGCACTGGCTGACCGGCGTGCGCCAGAAGCTGATCTTCTCGAAGTCGTTGTAGCCCTGGCGCGCGCAGCCCTCGTCGGTGAGCAGCTTGTTGCCCTTGCACGCCGCGGGCACCGCCGGCACGCTGCCGAACCAGGCCGACAGGTCGCCCTGCAGCTTGGTGTTGAGCGAGTGCTCCAGCCACATGTAGGCGCAGTTCGGGTTCTTCGAGTCGGCGTGCAGCATCGTCGTGTCGGCCCAGCCGGTGGCGCCTTCCACGGGCACCACGGTGGCGACGGGTGCCTTCTTGCTCTTCAGGATGTTGGCCTGGAACTGCCACGAGCCCGAGGCGACCACGCCCTCGTTGGTGAAGTCGTCGATCTGCACGAAGGCGTCGTGCCAGTACTTGCCGACGATCTTGCGCTGCTGGCGCAGCAGGTTCAGCGCCGCCTTGTACTGGTCTTCGGTGAGCTCGTACGGGTCCTTGATGCCCAGCGCCTTGTTGTGCGTCATCAGGTACAGCGCGGCGTCGGCGATGTGGATCGGCCCGTCGAAGGCCTGCACGCGGCCCTTGTTGCTCTTGCCGTCGGGCAGGTTCATCTCTTCGAACACCACCTTCCAGCTGGTGGGCGGCGTGTTGCCGAAGGCCTTCGTGTTGTACATGAGCACGTTCCAGCCCCACTGGTACGGCACGCCGTAGTGGGTGTTGTTCTCGTAGTGCCATGGCGCCTTCTGCAGACGCGGGTCCACCGTCTTGAAGCTGGGGATCAGGCCGACGTTGATCGGCTGCACCTTCTTGCCGCGGATGAGCCGCGTGCTTGCGTCGCCGCTGGCGGTGACGAGGTCGAAGCCGCCCTCGTTCATCAGCGCCACCATCTCGTCGCTGGTGCCGGCGGTCTTCACGTTGACCTTGCAGCCGGTCTTCTTCTCGAACTCGGTCACCCAGTCGAAGTTCTTGTCGGTGGCGCCGCGCTCGATGTAGCCGGCCCACGCGACGATGTCGACGCGGCCTTCGCCCTTGCCGATCTTCTGCAACGGGCCCTTCTGCGCCTGCACGGCAGAGTGCGAGGCCAGCGCGAGGGCGGCGGTGGCCGCCAGCGCGATGAGGTGACGTGGGGTCATGCGGTGCCTCCTGGGCAGGTGTGGTTCAAGATCCGGCGCCCGGGGCGAGCCCGGTCCGGTTCGACGCGAGGCGCGACGCTATCGGCGCCGGCCGGCGCTGTGAAATTCAATCGCCCGGCGTCGGGCTATCTCGAAACGAGAAATCCGGGTAAACGCGTGCATGACTCGAAGCCGGCGATACTGCATTGACGATGAGTCTTGCTGAAAACACCGACTCGCCGCCGACTGGCGTCGGCAGTCCCCCGGTGGCGCTGGTCACCGGCGCCGCGCGCGGCATCGGGCTGGCCATCGCGCGCTGGTTCCTCGCGCACGGGCACGATGTCGCGCTGCTCGACATCGACGCGGCCGAACTCGCGCGCGCCGAAGCCGCGCTGAGAGCCGAGGCGGGCCCGCAGCACCGCCTGCTCGCCCTGCATGCCGATGTCTCGCAGCCGGCGCAGGTGCAGGCCGCGGTCGCGCGCATGGCACAGGTCTTTGGCCGCGTCGATGCGCTGGTGAACAACGCCGGCGTCGCGAGCTTCAAGCCGATCAGCGAGACCTCCTTCGATGAATGGCGGCAGGTGATGGCCACCAACCTGGACGGTGTGTTCCTGTGCACGCAGGCGGTGGTGCCGCTGATGCTTGGCGAGCGCGGGGGCGAGCGCGGGGGCGAACGCCGGGGCGGCCGCGGCGGCGCCGTGGTCAACATCGCCAGCATCTCGGGCCTGCGCGCCAGCACGCTGCGGGTGGCCTATGGCACCAGCAAGGCGGCGGTGATCCACCTCACGCGGCAGCAGGCGGTGGAACTCGGTGACGCAGGCATCCGCGTGAATGCCGTGGCGCCCGGGCCCGTGGACACGGCGATGGCCCAGCTCGTGCATTCGCCGGCGATCCGGCGCGACTACCACGATGCCATTCCGCTCAACCGCTACGGCACGCCGGAGGAGATCGCCGAGGTGGTGGGGTTCCTCTGCAGCCCGCAGGCGGCCTACGTCAACGGGCAGGTGCTGGCCGCCGATGGCGGCTTCGATGCCGCGGGCATCGGGCTGCCGACGCTGCGGCGGCGCTGACCGCCGGCCGCGCACCCATTGCTCACATCAGGCGGTGGCCGGCCGGGGCCGCAGCGCCAGCCACGCCAGCGCCGCGGCCACCATGGCGATGGGCAGCAGCGAGCCGTAGTTCAGCAGCGTCCAGCCCTGCGTCGTGACCAGCGCGCCGCTGGCGAACGACGTGACGGCCATGGTCGCGAACACGCACATGTCCATCGTGCCCTGGGCCTTGTTCTTCTCCTCGGGCCGGTAGGTGGTGGTGAAGAGCGTCGTCGCGCCGGTGAACAGGAAGTTCCAGCCCACGCCCAGCGCGGTGAGCGCGAGCAGGAACTGCATCACGTCCACGCCCGACAGCGCCACCACCACGCACCCGAGGTTGAGCAGCACGCCCACCCCCATGATCGGCAAGGCGCCGAAGCGCTTGATGAGGTGCCCGGTGAAGAAGCCGGGCACGAACATGCCCAGCACGTGCCACTCCAGCACCAGCGCGGCGCTCTCGAAGGGGTGTCGGCATTGCTGCATGGCCAGCGGCGTGGCGGCCATCAGCAGGTTCATCACGCCGTAGCCCAGTGCGCCGGCGGCGATGGCCACCACGAAGGTGGGCTGGCGTGCCAGCTCGGCCACCGACCGGCCGGTGCCCGCGCCGGGCGCCGGCGGCACGTGCCGCGGGAACTCGATGAACGACAACGCCAGCAGCGACAGCAGCGCAACGCCCACCAGCGCCACATAGGCCCCGGCGAACGGCACCTCGAGCATCTGCCGCGTCGAGCTGGCCAGGTTCGGGCCGATGAAGGCACCGAGAATGCCGCCGGCCAGCACCAGCGAGATCGCCTTCTCCTTGTGCGCCGGCCCCACCAGTTCGGGCCCGGCAAACCGGTACAGCGCGGCGTTGGCGCTGTAGAAGCCGGCGATCAGCGTGGCGGTGACGAGCAGCCAGAACTGCCTGGTGCTGATGGCCAGCGCGCACAGGGCTGCCGAGCCGGCCGCCACCAGGAGGCCGATCTGGAACGAACGCTTGCGCCCCAGTTGCCGCTGGATGCGCGCCACCAGCGGCGCACTGATGGCGGCCCCGACCACGTAGCCCGTCACCGGCAGCGTGGCCAGCCAACCCACCGGCGCCAGCGCCAGCCCGACCAGGCCGTTGATGGTGATGAAGACGACGTTGTTGGTGAGAAAGAGGCCCTGGCACAGCGCCAGCAGCAGCAGATGTCGGTTCATGCGCCCGATGATCCCACGGGAACCTTCGGGGCCCCTGCGGGCTCAACAGCGTGCAGGGTTCACGTCAGCGGGCAGGCCGCGCGGCGCGTTTGGGGCAAGGCGGTCGCGCGGCCCCATCCCGCCGATGGATGCTGCCGCGTGACGGGCGTCGCGAAGGTCGTGAGGGCTTGTTGCACTCACCGCAAATTGGGGGACAAAGCGCCACTTGATCGCTGGCACCGGCAGCGCAGAATCGATCATGCTGATTCCGTAGTGCGCATGGCGCGCCGGGGTGACCTGCCCCGGCCGATGTCAGCCGCAGGAAAGCTCTGATGGAGCCTGGGCCCGTACAGCCGGGACTCCATCAGAACTTCCCGGAGGTCCGGCAGCAGCGGGAACGCCCGCCGCTGACGAGCCCCACTCCATACCGGAGCACTGCATGGACGTCATCAGCCACTTCGCCCAACGCTACGAGCGCACCCGCGAAGAAGAACTCTCGATCGAGGAGTACCTCGCCGAGTGCAAGCGCAACCCGCTGGCCTATGCCACCGCGGCCGAGCGCATGCTCAAGGCCATCGGCGAGCCCACGACGATCGACACGCGCAACGACCCGCGCCTGTCGCGCATCTTCGCCAACAAGGTCATCAAGACCTATCCGGCGTTCGCCGAGTTCTACGGCATGGAAGACGCCATCGAGCAGGTGGTGAGCTACTTCCGCCATGCTGCGCAGGGGCTGGAAGAGAAGAAGCAGGTGCTGTACCTGCTGGGCCCGGTGGGCGGCGGCAAGAGTTCCATCGCCGAGCGGCTCAAGCAGCTGATGGAACACGTGCCGTTCTATTCCATCAAGGGCAGCCCGGTGAACGAGAGCCCGCTCGGGCTGTTCGACGCCGCCGAGGACGGCCCCATCCTCGAAGGCCAGTACGGCATTCCGCGCCGTTACCTCAACCGCATCCTGAGCCCCTGGGCCGTGAAGCGGCTGGACGAGTTCGGCGGCGACATCCGCAAGTTCCGCATCGTCAAGCGCTACCCGTCGATCTTGAAGCAGATCGGCGTTTGCAAGACCGAACCGGGCGACGAGAACAACCAGGACATCAGCTCGCTGGTGGGCAAGGTCGACATCCGCAAGCTCGAAAGCTACGCGCAGGACGACCCAGACGCCTACAGCTACAGCGGCGGCCTGTGCCTGGCCAACCAGGGGCTGCTGGAATTCGTCGAGATGTTCAAGGCACCGATCAAGGTGCTGCACCCGCTGCTCACCGCCACGCAGGAAGGCAACTTCAAGGGCACCGAAGGCTTCGGCGCGATTCCCTTCGACGGCATCATCCTCGCGCACAGCAACGAGAGCGAGTGGAAGGCCTTTCGCAACAACAAGAACAACGAGGCCTTCCTCGACCGCGTGTACATCGTCAAGGTGCCCTACTGCCTGCGTGTCAGCGAAGAGATCAAGATCTACGAGAAGCTGATCAAGGGCTCGTCGCTGGTGGCCGCCAAATGCGCGCCCGGCACGCTGAAGATGATGAGCCAGTTCGCCATCCTCACACGCTTGAAGGAGCCCGAGAACAGCTCGCTGTACAGCAAGATGCAGATCTACGACGGCGACAACCTCAAGGACACCGACCCGCGGGCCAAGAGCTACCAGGAGTACCGCGACTACGCCGGCGTCGACGAAGGCATGAGCGGCATCAGCACGCGCTTTGCCTACAAGATCCTGTCGCGCGTGTTCAACTTCGATTCCACCGAGGTCGCCGCCAACCCGGTGCACCTGATGTACGTGCTCGAGCAGCAGATCGAGCGCGAGCAGTTCGCCAAGGAGCTGGAGCAGAAGTACGTCGGCTTCGTCAAGGAGCTGCTGGCGCCGCGCTACGCCGAGTTCATCGGCAAGGAAATCCAGACCGCCTACCTGGAAAGCTACAGCGAGTACGGCCAGAACATCTTCGACCGCTATGTCACCTACGCCGACTACTGGATCCAGGACCACGAGTACCGCGATACGGATACCGGCGAGGTCTTCGACCGCGGGGCGCTGAACGCCGAGCTGGAGAAGATCGAAAAGCCCGCGGGCATCGCCAACCCGAAGGACTTCCGCAACGAGATCGTCAACTTCGTGCTGCGCGCACGTGCCTCCAACCAGGGCAAGAACCCGGTGTGGACCAGCTACGAGAAGCTGCGCACGGTGATCGAGAAGAAGATGTTCTCGAACACCGAAGAGCTGCTGCCGGTGATCAGCTTCAACGCCAAGGCCAGCGCCGACGAGGCCAAGAAGCACGA